>NZ_JBCOSQ010000024.1:0-70878 GCF_040920905.1 Butyricimonas sp. RTP31003st1_G1_RTP31003_210430
ATACCATACAGGTCCAAATATCACCTCGCGGAACAGGGCTGTCCTTTCGGGCGGCTCTTTTTGTTTCCCATGCCTTATGGAAATGAGAATGACGAGGACACGCATGGAAAAGACAGGGAAGCGCATACAGCCATTGACAGACCGTGAACTACAGGGCAAAGTTGGCAAACGCTTCTTTTCGGACGGCAAGGCCGGGCCCTTCGGGTTTCGCGGAAAAATCATCCTCGCTGCGCTCCGGTATTTTTCCCGAAAGCCTTGCCTTTCCGGAAGCGTTTACCGTAAAGCCCTTGTAGTTCAACGGGCTGCCAAAGCCCGGATATTCACAATTAAAATTATAAAGTCATGAACCAAGCAATCATCTCAAGACCGCCGATGGCACCGGTGCAGATGCCGATGCCCGCAACAAGAAGAAAAAGGACAGTGGAGCCGAATCCCGTAGTCAAGTTCCCGCCAAGAGGCACAGGACCGGTACACATCTCCACGCTGCTGAACCCCATCCTGGAAATATGCCACCATCCCGACAGGGACAGGCTGCTGGCGGAGTTCTTCAACCGATAAAAAATACGATTATTCACACTTTAAATTATTACAGTTATGTTTTTTACAGCAATCAACCAGATGATGACCGAGGGCGTGGACCTCACGATAGTCATCCGCAAAGCGAACGGACAAATGGCGGTATCCACACTGCCGAAGTCGAACGGGCTGAAGGACGAGGCCCAGAACCACATCGTGCCCCTGACGGTCAGCGGACTGCCGGAGGAACTGGACGCGGGATTCCTGCAAACCGTCGCCCGGCCGATACAGAAGGTGGCGGGACTGATCACCAACATGGCGCAGTTCGAGGCGCAGGCTGACAAGGCCGCTGCCGACAGCAAGGCGGCGAAGGAAGAAAAAGCCAAAGAGACGAAGGAGGAGAAGGAGAAACGCGAGAAGTACGAGAAGCATCTCAAGAAGGCGGAGGAACTGATTGCCGCCGGGAAGCACAGCGAGGCTGTCTCCGCACTCGGCCAGGCACGCCTCCATGCCAAGCCGCAAGACCTGAAGAAGATTGACAGCATGGTGGAGGAACAGAAGAAGGCGATGAACAAGGGCAGCCTGTTCGAGCTGATGGATGAACCGGCACCGCAACCGCAGCCACAGCCACAGCAGCAACCGCAACCTATGGCGGCAACGGCACAACAGCCACAGCCACGACCAATGGCAGTTCCCATGCAGCAACCGCCCTATCCGCCGCAGCCCCAGGCTCCGAGACCGATAGCAGGACAACCGCAGCGGCCTATGACGGCACAACCGCTGCAACAGCCTTCGATGTGGCCACCGCAACAACCGCCGCAAAGACCGCTTCCGCCACAGCCGCAATATGCCGGACAACAGCCTACGGCTCCGCAGCCTCCATACGGGGCACAGTCTGACACGCACTGGCAGGAACAGGCATTCTCTCCCGAAGACTACCCTGCGCAATATCCCGCGGACGGAGAAATCAATTACAATCCCAAGGATTACGAGGAATATCCCGATTTTCCCCAATCCATGTTAGAACCCAAGTATTCACCTTATCAGACAGTTTAAGATTATGGCACTCGAAATCACAGGAATGACACGCTCGTTCACGTTCAAGAAAGGCAGCGGAATGATTACGCTCGACGATCCCAACCCGTCGGACAGCCCCGAAATGGTCATGAGTTACTACTCCAACTTCTACCCGGAGCTGACCACGGCGACGGTACACGGACCGGTCATCAAGAATGACAAGGCGGTGTACGAGTTCAAGACCACCATCGGGACAAAAGGATAGGAAACCATGAAGAAGGACAATAAAAAGAAGAAATCATGTGTACCATTGGACGAACATCAGTCGGCACTGCTCGCAAGGCTCATCATCGGCCAGACAGAACGGAATGTACGACACGGTGTGAACAGGACAGAACGGATTACGGCTCCAAGCGGGGCCGTAATTCTTTTCTGAATACGGCACTTGCCCCGATAGCACAGAAAAGTATTGTCGTGGATTCATACGGCAGTAATGGCATCAACGTGATTACGCAGGAAAACTACGAGTTCCTGCGTGACTCGTTTTTCAACTATGCCCTTTTGTTGAAACAGGAAGCGGTGCATACTCCGGGCAAAAGTATCGGGGCAAGCATAGCCAATCTGTACGACGAGATGGACAAACTTGTCGGGGAAGGGATGAATGTGAATATCGAACAGGATAACGGCAGGCTCTATTTCAATCTGTGGAAGTGTCACAAATGGGGCGAACTGACCTTGTACTATTTCCCGATGAAATTCGTTGAATCTCTCAATTCTACGCTCAGGAGGATTTCCATTACATTCATTAACAAGCTGATGTGGGCAAACGGAATCTCTACCATTTTGGACGAAGAGGACACGGATTATATATTCATGTGGCTGAAAGAGGATGATTCGCAGGAGGAGGAAGAGGAAACTGTCAAAAGACTGGAACTGGTACGGTCATACGAGAAAGGGAAAATCGGCAGGCTGCTAAAGCATGTTGAAAAAAAGTCCTATTACAAGGATTTGCCGAAGGCACTTGAAAAATACACCCCGCAAAACGACTTCGAGCGTTCCATTGTCGGAGCGATGAAAAAGGGATTGCCCTTCCTTAACCCGGAACACGGTATCATGCAATACGGCTATGATGCCTTTTACGAGGAGGAACCGGATTTTCAGCCGATGCGTCTGGATCAGCAGATAAGGGTGGTCTATGACTGCGACGACATGGTGTCCGAATATCTGGTGGACTATTACAATAATAACAGCCAGGAGACATACGATATCATCCCGATTACCACCTGTGCCCTGTCACCGGAAACCGACCGCCTGTTTATCATGGATGACTATCCGGAACGGTTCTTCAAGTGGGCGGATGAATTTATTAACATTGTATATTGAAAGATTATGGTAGAAACGAATGAACTTACAAGAAAACTGAGGACGCTGCTTCATCCGAGGGCGGCGTTGATTGTCTATGCGGAAGAGAATGACAACCACAGCACGGATGACGACGGTTATTTTATCGAAGTCAGGGACATAGACGAAAATGGGACAATGGGCGAAGGCCGTCCGGTGACGGTGGAGTTCATGAACGAACTGGTACGGGGCTATTCCGAAAGCCACAGTGTGACACCATACGGCAGGATACCGTCCAACCTGCTGTGGTTTGACCCGCGCAAGGGCAGTGAGAAATACATCTGGTACAACCCGCCCCAAAAGCGCATGATGTTCTTCCATGACATCCTGAAGATTGAAAGCGCGGAATACAACCTGCCGGGCGTGATCTATGAGGCCGGAGAAAACCGTCTGAATGTCTATGCCTATACAGATGTTGAACTGACAGACAATTCGGACCTTTTTGCGGCTCCGTTCTTCAATGTGACGGGAGCGAGCGTCTGTCTGGGCTCCGCAAAAATTGAGAAGCCGAAAGACCTGACCTACACGAACCTGCTGGAGTATTGGGAAAAGAGGTTCTGGCTGACGGAGTTCTCCCATCTGGGTGGAGGTGGGAACCCCACGAAATCCAATCTGGTACTGGTAACGAAAGCGGCAAAGGACAAGCCTTTTGACCTTGACGAACTGCAACCTTTAAAAAAACTGAAACTAAAAGACATATTGCGATGAAAAGAGTACATTATACAGACAGTTACCTGATGAACCCGCAACATCCGGTGACGGTAAACATCATAGGCGCGGGCGGTACAGGCTCGCAAGTGCTGACCGGTATGGCAAGACTGGATGTCACGCTCCGTGCACTCGGACATCCGGGATTGTTCGTAACGGTCTACGATCCAGACATCGTGACGGACGCAAACATTGGGCGGCAGCTCTTCGGACCGTCGGACCTGGGACTGAACAAGTCACAATGTCTGGTCACAAGGATAAACAATTTTTTCGGAAACGACTGGAAAGCGGAGGCGAGTTTCTATCCGTCGGTATTGAAGGAGGTAAAGCGGACCGAAATTGCGAACATCACCATTACCTGTACGGATAATATAAAATCCAGACTCGATTTGTGGAACGTGCTTGCGAAAGTTCCTTCATCCTCCTATACGGACAATAACACGCCGCTCTACTGGATGGATTTCGGGAATACAAAGACCGCCGGGCAGGTTGTACTGGGAACCGTGCCGAAGAAAATCAAACAGCCGGTTTCCACGATGTATGAAACGGTCGGCTCACTGAAAGTCATTACCCGTTTTGTGAAATATGCGAGAGTGAAAGAAGTGGATTCCGGACCGAGTTGCTCACTGGCAGAGGCATTGGAAAAACAGGATCTGTTTATCAACTCCACGCTGGCGCAACTCGGCTGCAATATCCTCTGGAAAATGTTCCGCCACGGGATGATTGAGCATCACGGGCTGTTCCTGAACTTAGAAACGATGAAAGTCAATCCGATAGGGGTATAAGACAGGCAAAAGCAAATATGAAAAAGTGGAACCGCCTTGCCGGAAAAGTTTCTGCAAAATAATATCATTCAATTCATTGCGGAATGAGAAATTATTTGTACTTTTGCTATTGTATTTCGAGAATGTTTTGTTAACGATGTATGAACGGCAATAAAAGCACATATAAATACCACCCGTATATAACAAATATTTTTTGTTCAGGCGGTGCTTCGTCCTATAAGACGGAGGCTTTTTTCGTGTCATTACCGTTTCGTAAAGTTGTTTCCATATCCGGAAAATATTTGTCCGATGCGCTTAAAATGTGTGCCGATTATTTGGATATTCAGATAATTCGGTTACTCTCTCTCTCTCTCTCTCTCTCTCTCTCTCTCTCTCTCTCTCTCTCTCTCTCTCTCATGGCTACGCGCGTCAATATACAAAATATTCCTTAAATACCAATCACTTACGGAGAGTCCGTTTTCCGGAATATCTCTCCTTTCCACGTTATTATCCGAACCTTTACATGCCGCCCTCACCAATCGGGGGCGCGTATCGTCATATCCGTCGGCGGTGTATGCCGGAGCATGGAACAACAATGCCCGCATACGCCGCCGATATGCTTTTTTATTAACCCGTAACAACAAATCTTATCAAATATGACAGTGATAAAACGAATATTATTGACGGTCTTTCTTGCCGTTACAGGATTGTCGCTTTCGGCACAGGAGAAGCCGGACTCCACTGCCTACCGTTTCCGGTTCGTGGCAGAGAACGATATGTTCTTCTCCCCGTGGAGCGGCAACGGACAGGAACTTGAGCGGTTGCTTGCAGCCATCGACGAACACCGCCCCGCCATCGAAGCCGGACAAATGTATCTTTTAGTGACAAGCTACGCTACGGACGGCAACGAAGAACAGACTGCGGCGCAAGTGGCAAAGACACGCCGCAATCGTGTGAAGTCGGAACTGATTGTGCGCGGCAAGATAAAAGAGTCGAACTTCGTCACCGACCAGTTGTTTGACGAAGCCTATACGGACGGGAACGGAAAATCCCTGCACAACATGGTCATCGTCACCCTCCCTGCCTCTGTTGAGAAAGTGGCGGAGATAGCCGGTGCGGAAGCCGCCGCCAGAGTGGAAGCCTATAACAAAGAGGTGTCTGGCGAGGCGGAGCGCGAACGTATGGCAGCGAAAGAGCAGGCAAAAGCGGAACAGACTGCCAAGGAAAAGGCAGAACAGGAGCGTATCGCTGCAGAGCAGGCAGCCCGAGAGAAAGCCGAGGCGGAACGGATGGAGCGTGAACGCATGGCAGCGGAACAAGTCGAAAAAGAGCGTCTGGAAGCGGAGGAACAAGCCCGCCTGCAAGCTGAAGAAACGGCAATAGCCACCCCGTATCATTTTGCCTTGCGTGCCAACCTCCTGCGTTGGGCAACCCTCACTCCCGATTTGGGTATCGAGTGGCGCATCAACCGCCATGTGGGTATTGCCGTGAACGGTACGTGGGCTTCATGGAGCTGGGACGACAAGAACCGCCGCTATGCCCTTTGGGAAGTGGCCCCCGAAGTGCGATGGTATCTCGGCAAGGAGAAACGGGGCTATATCGGTGCGATGTACAAGGCCGGGCAGTTCAACTACAAGCTGTCCGAAACAGGCCGTCAGGGCGACCTCATGGGCGGTGGTATCGTCGGAGGTTATCAGCTGAAACTCAACAATGCCCTTTCTCTTGATTTCAACCTCGGCATCGGCTATATCCATGCCGACTATGACAAGTATGTGGTCATCAACGGCGTGAGGGTAAGGCGCGGCAGCGGAACAAAGAACTGGTGGGGTCCTGTTTCGGCGGGTGTCACCCTGGTGTGGAACATCTTTTAGCGGAAAGGAGGAACAATGAATACAACGATAATCATACGACAGATAAAGGAATATACGGGAGCATACGGAAAGGCTTATACCTTATTATATCTAATAGGTGCGGTGGCCATACTGACCTCGTGCGTGAAGGACGACCTCTATGACACGCCGCACCCCGACCGTGGGGCGGTGGTCGTAACCACAGACTGGAGCGGAAAGAGCACCGAGGCGGACATACCGCAGGCATACACACTGCGCATCGGCGGGAGGGAACAGAACGTGAGTGCGGCGACCAACGTGTTCGACGCGCTGCTCGCGCCCGGTGGCTACGGCCTGACGGTGTACAACTCCCCGGAGGGGATTAGTATCGACGGAAACAAGGCAACGGTGAATCCGGTGGATCTGACGGGTGCAATAGAGCCGCACCCCGGCTACCTCTTCGCCTCGCACCAGGACATCAGCGTCGTGGCGGATGACACCCTGCACGTCACCGCCCCGATGAGACAATACGTGCGCAGGCTCGACATCGAACTGACCGCCACGGAAGGCGACTACAGCCGTGTACAGTCGGCTACGGCAACGCTCTCCGGCGTGGCTTCGGCAGCGGATATGGCAACAGGCGACCGGAGTGCAGCGGCACAAGTAACAAACGCTTTCAGGCAGGACGGCAACAAGTTCACAATCTTTTTCCGACTGCTCGGCATCGTCCCGACGGAAACGCATACGCTGACGGTGGACATCACTTTCAACAACGGTGACACGCAGCGGGTAGTGAGCGACCTTACCGAGGCCATAAGGGACTTCAATAACGGCACCAAACCGGTTAAACTCACGGGTAATCTGCTTTTGCCCGTAGAGGCCGGGGTAACGGGCGCAACCATCACGGGCTGGAACGAGGTAGAAAGCGGCAATGGGGATGCTAACTGACGATAAATATTTTAATCAAAAAAACAAGATTATGACAATGAACATGAGGTTTTTCATTATTGCAGCAGCAACGCTATTGGCTGCGTGTACACAAGAGAACGAGGTACAGAACAATCCGGTGGAAGCACGAATCACGGCAGGCGTGAGCGGGCCGAAGACCCGTGCTGTGGACAACGGGTGGAACGCCGACCGAATCGGCGTGATGGTGGTGGATGCCCCTGGCACGACCACGACCATGGGCGGCAAGTACAAGAACGTGGGATACGCGACCACGAGTACCGGCACCAACGCGGACTTCACCCCGATGACGGCGGGTGGCGGCATCTTCTTCGAGGATGCTTTCCTCGAGTTTACTTTTGCCGCCTACGCGCCTTACGCATCGGGCGCAAACGCCTCCACCCTGCCTGGTACAGACGGGAAGATTACGGTAAATACAAGCAACCAGCCCACGACCACGGAACAGGAGAAGGTGGACTACATCCATGCCACGGGAGCCAAGGCCGATAAAGACAGCCCGACCGTCAGCTTCACGGACAACACCGCCGCGGGCGGCAGCGACTGCTCCTTCAAGCACAAGATGGCCCGTCTTATCCTCAAGGTGCAGGTGTCGAACACCGACGGTTTCGACGACACTGCCGTGCTGGAATTCGCCGACTACAAGCTGGGCGGCCTGGTTCACGAGGGAACGTTCGATGTGAAGACCGGTACCGCCGCGACCGCGGGCAGCGTTGTGAGCGACTGGATGTTACGCCAGTGCACCGGTGCCCCGAAGACGGCCACGGACAAGTGCGTGGCAACCTTTGACGCCGCCACGGGCGTGATGACTTTCACCATGATCCTGCTCCCGCAGACACTCGCCAACGCTTTGGTGCTTGAGATATCTCCCGATGACGAGGAATACCAGAGCTACTCCAACAAGGACATGATCAAACCCGCGTTGGAGGCCGGTTATTCTTATACCTACACCATCACGGTGAAGAAGACGGGGCTGACCCTTAGCGGAAGCACCATCGAAAACTGGAACGACGGTGGTAGCCATGCGGGTGATGCAAAAATGTAGTGTGTCTGAAAGCCACTGCCGTGCATCAGGCGTAAGACGGAGGCACGCCATATATAATAAATGGTGCGGCAGCCCGCGTCGCAACGGGCAGTGGCACAAAACGAAATAAATAAAGACAATATGAAAATAATAAGGAACATAGCGAGAAGGCCGTGGCCGCGCATCGGCGGCTGGTTGCCGGTTATGATGCTCATCTGTGGGGTGCTCGCTTCCTGTAGCAGTGAGGATGAAAGCACCGCGCCCCTGCCCGACGGCAAGTACCCGCTGCAACTGACGGCGGAGGTGGCGCAGCCGCAGACCCGCGCCGGAGGTAAGGATGCGTGGACGGGCGGCGAGGAGATTAGAGTGTCACTGGAAGGCGTGTTTGGTAACAAAACATACGTGATGGACGCATCGGGCAATGCAAGCCCGAAGGATGCCGATAATGCCTTCTATTGGAAGAACACCGATGAAGCCCGCGTCAGTGCATGGACCCCGGACATAGAATCGGAAACGGATATTTCCGACCAAAGTGGCGGGTACGCCGCTTTCGATGTCCTGTACGCCAGTGCCATAGGGCGTTATGACCAAGCCATAAATCTCCGTTTCATCCACCGCATGGCGAAAATCGAAGTAATTCTCAAAGCTGGCGAAGGCATTACGGAAGAGGAGTTGGAGGGTGCGACCGTCACCATTTTCGGAGACCCGCTAACGCACTCAACCGCCGGCTTGGTATCACCGGGTGACCAATCGGACGGCGAGATAAAGCCCTATTACGATGCCGCAACGAAGAAATACGAGGCGTTAGTGCCGCCGCAGGATATGACGGGCAAGCCGCTCATCCGAATCAGCATAGGCAGCAATGACTTTACCTACACTCCCGAAACAGAAGCTGCCGGCAAATTTGGGTTTTTCGGTGGCAAGCGGTATGCCTACACCATCACCGTGAAAGCCAGTGGCATAGAGGTGACCGCAGCCAAGGGCGGAACGTGGAACGCCGGCGGCAGCGAGAATGTGGGCGTGACCATCACCTATGACGGCACGGAAACAGAACCGAAAATCGGCGACTATTACTACTCCGACGGCACCTGGAGCGACGGTGGCCTGCGCAAGCTCTATGCCGACAGCACGATGGAGTGGGCAGAGACCAAGCCGCAGCCGGAGAACGGTAAGAACGTTATCGCCATCGTGTTCCATGCCGGTCATCACGAAAACGATGCCTCCGATTACTCCGCCACCGGTATCGGTCAGCAGAAGTGCCACGGCTATGCCGTTGCCTTGCAGGATGCCACAAACGGTTATTGTCAGTGGGGCGTTTACGGAACCGAGTTGGGTTGCTGCCCCACGGATGGAAGCGGAAAAAAACAGAACAATTACTCTGCACCTGACATCGACTGGAGCGGCTACGCCTGGACACAGAAAATCATCACCGCTGCCGGCGGCAAGGACAAGTTGAATGCCACCGAAGATTCCGGTTATCCTGCCACCTACTATGCCGTTGTGGATTATGCGCACAAAGTCCCGTCCCCTGCCAACAGCACCGGCTGGTTTTTGCCCTCCATCGGCCAGATGTGGAATGTTTATCAAAACCGCGCTTCTTTGTTTGAAGGCAAGACAGTGGTATCAGGCTTAAAGTCTGACTGGTACTGGTCCTCCTCGGAGTTCTACTACGTTCCGGCGGACTACGCTCTTTGTGTGGATGTGCGCAACGGCCGCGTGCTCTTCAGCAATAAGCGCGACAGATTTAGTTACGTGCGTTCGGTCTTGGCTTTCTGACCTATTTACCTATTCAGCCTATTTATCTATTATGCGGCGTAGCCGCTCGTTGATAAAGGCTGAATACCCGCGAAGCGGGTCGGATTTACAAACGGAATTGTGGCAACGGCCGCTTGCAGTCTTTGCCCCGCAAGGAAGATAAAAACAAGTAACGTAAAGTTAAAATAAAAAGTGTGACAATGAAACGAAATATCCTACATACCCTTTGGGCGGCGGCACTGCTGCTGACCGGCTGCACGCAGGAGGAGCTTCCCCTGCCCGGTGCTGACAATGCCGCACCGCTCGCCATCACCATCACCGACGGCGGCTATGCCCTGACAACTTCGGCTGACGGCTCGCAGAAAGCCGCTACCCGTGCTACCGAGGACGGTTACCGTACCGAGTTTACCGCCAGTGACGCCTGCGGACTCTACCTTGTGCGCAATGGGGCGATAGTCTATGACAATGTGAAACTCACCGCCACAGCAGGCACGAACGGCAGTCTTACCTGGCAACCCGAAGCGGGCGTAACCCTTGCCGGCGGAATGGCGGGCGAGAAGTATTTCCTCTACTATCCCTATCAAGAGACAGCGAAGATGGCGGGCAAGGTAAATGCCACCGACACCACGAGCGATGGCGATTTCTTCGCCACGCTTATCAATGACTGGCAGCCGGAAGCTGATCAGAGCGACTACACGCAAGGCTACACAGCCTCCGACCTCATGACCGCCACGGGCTCGGGAAGCAAAGCCGACGGCAAGCTCTCGCTCTCATTCTCCATGACCCACCGCATGGCACTCGCCGTAGTCGAAATGCCCAAGACGGTGTATAAGTTCACCGACACCTCCATTCCCGACTATGTGATTGCTACTACAGCCGATTTCAGTGGAGAGGCCAAGCCCTGCCGCAATACGGACGGCACATACCGCTACTTCGTCCGTCCCGGACAAGGCAATACCGTAACCCTCACCGGCAGCTATGCCGACGGCAAGAAGGAGTTTTTCATCACCCCGAACAATATCAGCGTAAGCTCATACAAGACCTATAAGGTGGACGGAGCACCGACGATTGACAAAGATCACAATTTGCAAGTAGGGGACTACCTCCTTGCCGACGGCAATATTGTAGGCAAAGACGAAACTTTGACCGAAGAACAGAAAGCAAGCGTTATCGCCATCGTGTTCCATGCCGGTCATCACGAAAACGATGCCTCCGATTACTCCGCCACCGGTATCGGTCAGCAGAAGTGCCACGGCTATGCCGTTGCCTTGCAGGATGCCACAAACGGTTATTGTCAGTGGGGCGTTTACGGAACCGAGTTGGGTTGCTGCCCCACGGATGGAAGCGGAAAAAAACAGAACAATTACTCTGCACCTGACATCGACTGGAGCGGCTACGCCTGGACACAGAAAATCATCACCGCTGCCGGCGGCAAGGACAAGTTGAATGCCACCGAAGATTCCGGTTATCCTGCCACCTACTATGCCGTTGTGGATTATGCGCACAAAGTCCCGTCCCCTGCCAATAGCACCGGCTGGTTTTTGCCCTCCATCGGCCAGATGTGGAATGTTTATCAAAACCGCGCTTCTTTGTTTGAAGGCAAGACAGTGGTATCAGGCTTAAAGTCTGACTGGTACTGGTCCTCCTCGGAGTTCTGCGACCTTCCGGCGAGCGGCGCTCTTTATGTGAGTGTGAGCGGCGGCAACGTGTACAACTACAGTAAGGACGACAGGAATAGTTACGTGCGTCCGGTCTTGGCTTTCTGACCTATTTACCTATTCAATCTATTTATCTATTTGCGGCGTAGCCGCTCGTTGATAAAGGCTGAATACCCGCGAAGCGGGTCGGAAAAATTTTTGAAAAATCGAGTTATGGCATTATCCGAAGAATTACCCCTATACCGCGACACTTACCGGTTGTTGAACAACCTGTTGATCCTGACGCAGGATTTTCCGCGCTTCTTCCGCTACAGTATGGGCAGCCGTATGGTGGATTTGACTTTGGATATGCTTTCTCTGATTTACAAGGCGAACAGCAGCTATGAAAAAGTGGGCGTATTGACCGAATTTCTCGACCGTTACCGCATGTTGCAGATGCTTTTCCGCGTATGTGTGGAGCAGAAGGTCATTACCGAGCGCAAATACGCCTCGTTCGGGCTGCTGTTGGAGAAGATAGGCAAGCAGGCTACGAGCTGGAAACAATATAACGAACGCGGAATGAAGAAACAGGAAGATAAAAGGCAATGATTTATCAGTCGGGATTCGGGCGGTCAAGGCTTCCCGAAGCGAACTGTTTATTATTGAAAAAGGGTTGTCGGCAGGCTTTCCTCGTGCAGGGAGGCTCGCAAAGACAAAAACAGACAACATTTACTGGTCCTCCTCGGAGTTCTACAACAATCCGGCGAACAACGCTCTTTATGTGAATGTGAACAACGGCAACGTGAACAACAACAATAAGAACAACAGAAATAGTTACGTGCGTCCGGTCTTGGCTTTTTCAATAAAAACTTTACGATAAACAAAATGGTATAGCGATATGGAGTTGCAACAAAGTCTTTTTACAGATGAGGAACTCGGAGGCATTCCGTTGGAGGATGTCTTCGAGGCGTATTTCGAGTGCCGTAAAAAGAAACGCAATACCTGCAATGCCCTTGCCTTCGAGAGCGATTACGAACGAGGTGTGTGGAACTGTGGCGGGAAATCAATGCCGGCACATACCGCCCTTCGCGTTCCATCGCTTTCATTATCAACAAACCCGTGAAACGGGAGATTTTCGCCGCCGACTTCCGCGACCGTGTTGTACACCACCTCATAGCCCACAGGCTCGTTCCGCTTTTGGAAGAGAAGTTCATCGATGACAGTTACAGTACCCGCAAGGGAAAGGGTACGCTCTACGGCATAGAACGGGTGGAAGAACATATCCGGCTCTGCTCCGAGAACTACACGCGGGATTGCTATATCCTGAAAATAGACATCCGTTCGTTCTTCATGAAAATATCGAAGAGGCGGCTGTATGACCTGACCGAAGAACTCTTGCACGAACGCTACGGGGGAAACGACCTGGCGATACTGCTCTATCTGCTCCGTGAGACGATATTCAACCGTCCGGAAAAGAACTGCATCCGCAAGACGCCTCCCCAAAGCTGGCGCGGATTGCCCAAAGACAAGAGCCTGTTCCATTCCGACGGCTCGTGCGGACTGCCTATCGGCAACCTGACAAGCCAGTTGCTCGCCCTTAACTTCCTGGACGGACTGGACCATCTCATCAGCGAAGAATGGGGCGTGAAGCACTACGGCAGGTATGTGGACGACATGGTGCTTGTCCATCCCTCGAAAGAGCACCTGATAGAGGTGAAAGCGAAAATTGCCGGCTGGCTCTCCGAACACGGGCTGTCGCTGCACCCGCGCAAGATCTATCTGCAACATTACACGAAAGGTGTCCTGTTTATCGGAGGGATGATACTTCCGGGGCGGAAATACCTGAGCAACCGCACAGTCGGCTTCTGCTACGATGCCATCGACCGCCTGAACCGCTTGGCGGCAGGCTCGCCCGATTACGTGAAAACCCACGGGGAGGAGTTTGTCAGTACGATAAACTCCTATTTGGGAATGATGCGGCATTTTTCCTCCTACAACCTGCGGTGCAAGGTCATGAGCCGTATCGGTAAGGAATGGTGGCAGGTCATCTATTTTGCCGGACACTTGGAGAAAGTCGTGTTGAAAAAACGGTACAGACAGATTGAATGCAAAAAAGAGGAGATTTGTAATGAAATCAAAGAACTGAGGAGGACTGTATGACAGAACGCGAATTGATACAACAACAGCAGGAACTCGGCGACAGCCGTTTCCTCGTGACCCGGTCGGGCAAGTTTTTCTCCGCCTACGGTTGCGGGGCTTTCGCCTTGGCACGCGCCACAGGCTACCGTGTCATGCACCGGCAGCGTAAAGGCGGAAATTTTGTGCTGACCACAGGATTCCCGGAAAGCCATGTAGGGAAAGTGATGGAACAGATAATAGCCGCCGGAGGGAAAATCGACCGGCAGGACGACGGTTCTTTCGTCTTTTCCGGCATAGACGGCAGCGAAGCGGAGGCGTTGGTCTCCATCCCCGAAAAAACGGAGGGCGGGCAAGACCGCAAGGGCAGCAAAAGTTCGTATGACAACAGCCTGCAGGCTATGATACTCTCGTTCGACCTCTCTCGCTCCACCCCTATGGATGCCATGAACTTTATAGACCTGCTGCAAAAGAGGATTTACGATACAGATGTTTAATATGACCTTGTTATATATGAACAGAAACATACCCCTGCAAGCTAAAATCCTCTTCGGCTATATGATGTTAATGGCGGTCATCATCAGCATGGCCGCTATTCTTTTCCATGAACACGCACGCCTTCGGAAAATCGAGGCCGACACCTACGAAATCAGACAGGCACGCCGTGACATATCCGAGATACACCGCAACATCACGGTACTCGCCTCATTGGGCGAGAGCGTCATCGCTTGGGAGGATGAGGACTACCATGCCTACCAAACGAGACGGCTGAGGGTGGACAGCCTGCTGCAAATGCTGCAAACGAACCATAGCTACATATTCGGTCTGTCGCAGATAGATACCCTGCAACAGTTGTTGGCGGACAAGGAGACACACCTGCACCAAATCATGCAGGTGTTCCACCGGCAGGACAAAGCCGACAGCCTGCTGGTGAACCATCTGCCAGAAGCTGCAAGGCAAGCGACACAGACCCGTACCGTCGTGCAGAAGAAGAAAGGCATAGCCGGATGGTTCGGCGGCAAGGAAACGGTGCAAGTGCCCGCCTCGTCCGACAAGCTCCGCTCGCTGAACGAACAGCTTATCGCCCTGCAAGCGGAGCGGATACGCAACATGGAGAATTACACCGACAGCCTGCGCATCCGCAACAGGGAACTGAACCGCAAACTGTTCGCCCTGCTCGGTAACATCAGCGACCATGCACAAGCCGCCTTCCGGGACAGGGAAGAGCAGATAGCCCAAGCGCACCAACGCTCCACCTCCATCATCACCGGGCTGATCATCGCCGCCATCCTCCTGCTGGTGTTCTCGTACCTGATTATCCAGAAACATCTGAAACGGGATTCGCTGCTCAGGAAAAAGATGGAGGGTGTCATTGACCGGAATAATGAACTGCTGGAAACGCGTAAAAACGTCATACTTACTATCTCGCATGACATACGCGGCCCCCTGAACATCATTTACGGATATGTCGAACTGGCAAAAGATACCCGGGACAGGAAACGCAGGAATCACCATTTGGAAAATATCGAAACGGAGTGCAAACATATCCTGCACCTGCTGAACAATCTGCTGGACGTGTACCGCCTGAACGAGTCCAAGGAAACCTGCAACAATGTACCGTTCAACCTTAATGATCTGTTGGAACGTATTGTGACCGGATTTTCACATATTGCCAATAATAAGGGAATCATATTCCACCATGATTCCCAAAATACGGATGTCGTACTGTGCGGTGACATGGATCGTATCTCTCAAATTATAGACAATCTACTGACGAATGCTGTGAAGTTTACAAACGCCGGTATGATACAGTTCAATGTCCGATATGAAAATGGAATGCTTTATATAGAAATAAAGGATACGGGAATCGGTATGGATCAAGACACCGTTTCGCGTATCTTCCGTCCGTTTGAACGCCTGTCGTCTGAGGCGAATGCCGAAGGTTTCGGGTTGGGCTTGCCCATCACAAAAGGATTGGTCAAACTTTTAGGAGGCAGCATTGATGTGGAAAGTAAAATCGGGCATGGCAGCACATTTCGTGTATCCCTGCCGTTAGCGGTTTCCAATGAGAAAATCAATAGTGAAGCGTCGGCAGTTCCGCAAGACCGTCTGCCATTGCCACAGCGCGTACTTGTTATAGACAATGACACATTACAACTGGAAATAGCCAAGGAAATGCTTGAACGCAACGGAGTATCGTGTACCACCTGTTCCAATGCCAAAGAACTGGTCAATGAGATGCGCAGGCAGGATTACGACTTGCTGCTAAGCGACATACAGATGCCGGAAACCAACGGTTTTGAAATTCTGGCATTGCTTCGCAAATCCAGCATCGGAAATTCACACACAATTCCGATAGTAGCCATGACTGCACGAGGAGAAGGAGAAAAAGAGGCATTCATAAAGGGCGGATTCACGGACTCCATCCACAAGCCGTTTTCCATGAGAGAACTGTTGGATATGGTCTCTTCTGTGGTGTCACGCGATGTGGAAGAGTCACATACACCGGATTTTGCCACGTTCACGGCAGATGTGCTTGATAAAAGAGAACTGCTAAGAACTTTCATTATCCAGTCCGAACAAAATATGGCAGACTTGCAATCGGCAATAAAGACAGGGGACATTGAAAAGCTCCATGACATAGCCCACGAGATAAAGCCCTCGTTGGAGTTGTTACGGGCCGATGCTCCACTGGTAAAACTCCGCACCACGTTAAACGATTCTGCATGCGATATGAATACCGTCAATGAACAGGTGAAGCTGCTGATAGGACACATCTCCGGACTTATAACAGAAGCTGAAAAGGAAATAAAGAAAATGAGCGATGAAACAGAAGGTACTGATAGTTGAAGACAATATAAGTTTGTCACAACGCCAGAAAGACTGGCTTGAACAGGCGGGGTACGATGTAATGACCGCCATGCATGAACCGGCCGCACGTGCATTGATACGCAAGCATCGGTTCGACTTCATATTGTCCGATGTGCGCTTGCCTGAAGGTGACGGAATATCGCTTTTAGAGTGGCTCACAAAAGAGAAGAAAGACATTCCATTCATAGTGACAACGGAATACGGGTCTATACCGGATGCGGTACGCGCCATCAAGTTGGGGGCAAAAGACTATCTGCCCAAGCCGGTACACCGGGAACACCTGCTTGAACTGGCGGAAGAGATATTCCGTCCGCTCGCGACTGTCCGCACGAAACCGAAAGACCTGTTCAGACGTACCTGCCCTAAAATACTTGAGGTGGAGAGATACGCGAGGATAGTAGCCCCGTCGGATATGTCGGTGCTGATACTCGGTGCCAACGGTACCGGCAAGGAGTCCGTGGCACAGGGCATTCACGCGAACAGCGGACGTGACGGCAAGTTTGTAGCGGTCAATTGCGGAGCGTTGCCACGCGAACTTGCGGCATCCCTCCTGTTCGGACACGAGAAAGGCGCCTTCACCGGTGCGGATACGGCAAAGAACGGATATTTCGACATGGCAAAAGGCGGTACGCTCTTCCTGGATGAAATCGGCACGATGCCTATTGACATACAGTCCATGCTCCTTAGAGTGTTGCAGGAGAATACCTATACCCCTATCGGCAGCGACAGGGAGCGGATGGCAGACGTGCGGATTGTGGCGGCAACGAATGAAAATCTGGAACGGGCCATCAAGGAAGGACGATTCCGGGAAGACCTGTACCACCGTCTGGCAGAGATGGAAATCAGGATGCCATCTTTGGCCGAGTGTGCTGATGACATTTTGCCTTTGGCGGAATTTTTCCGTGAACGGTTTTCCAAAGAACTTAAGAAAGAGACAAAAGGCTTTTCAAAAGATGCCATATACCGACTTCGTTCTTATCGTTGGCCGGGCAATGTCAGGGAATTGCAGAACCGGATCAAACGGGCGGTGTTGCTTACGGAAACCCCTGTATTGGAGTTGCCGGACTTGAACGCAGACAGTCAGACTGATATTCGGATTACGGAGAAAACTCCGGACATATTGCCTTTGAAAGACGAAAACAGCGAGAGGGAAGCCATTGCAAATGCCCTTCAAGCGTGCAACGGGCATCGTGAACAGACCGCACGATTGTTGAATGTAAACTCTTCAACACTGTACCGGAAGATGAAGAAATACGGGATAAGATAATCCCCGATATTCTATCTATTTCCGGCAACAGTGTTGACACAGAATATATTGAAATGATTTTTCAATCCGACTGAAATTTTGTAAATTTGCAAAAGATTTGGCAGGGTATAGCCTTGCCGGTCTGAAACATAGAAGAAAACCGGTGGAGGGAAAACCCCTCTGCTGATTATATAACATAAGAGCGCAAGCTTCTCGGACAGAAATCTGGTAAATTGACGTTAAAGGAGAATGATTGCGTAATGCTTATGCTATGCTCTGTCATAGCGTGGTGTTGCGTGTTCTCCTTTAGGCTTTACCAGAGCCTCTGTCTGAGTGCGTGGCTACCACGCTTCTTTTTTTAGACGGACAGGTATGGCAAGAATACAAATCATAACGGCAGTGACATTGGACGGTTATCTTCCCGACCCGAATGAAGAGTTGTTGCAATGGGTGAAGACGGACAGCCAAGGTTTCCCGTTCTGGCACGAGAGGAGTACCTTCACGCTGTTTCCCGGCTATCCCATGCTGGACTTGATTTGTGAAAAGGACGAGAAACCGGACTCCTTTACCTTTACCTCAGAAATATCCGACCCAAAGAGCCTTGACTTGCTACACGGGCTTTCCATCTACCACCTCATTGACGAAATCATCATCTACATTCTTCCTCTGACAACAGGCAACGGTACGGACTGCCTGCATCGACTTCCGGTCAATCGTTGGAAACTTTACAGGACAGTTGCTTTCAAAAACGGGATTGTCCGTCTCATTTATCGCAAATCCTCGCGATAGTCCATTGCATCCTGCAAGGAAATCTTGCAATTTGCAAGATTCGCCATTTATTCATTTTTACAGCCTCAGATTTTTATTTCACTGATATACAATGTTATATCAGTTCCTCTTGGTGTCTATCGGTGTCATTGGTACGCTGTTGGCCTTATAATATGATATAACCTGTTGCGCAACAAGGTGTAAGCAAACGATAAGTTACACTTAAAACAGATTACTCATGTTACAGATAAACAGCGAGATGTTCGCCCAAATCATGGAACGGTTCGACAGGATAGAGCGGGCATTGGAGCGTATGAACAAGCTGAAGGAATGCCTGGACGGCGACACGCTCTTGGACAACTACGACCTGTGCCGGCTGCTCGGCATCACCAAACGCACGCTGGCGCGTTACCGCCAGAAGAAGCTCGTGACCTATTACATGATTGACGGGAGAACCTACTACAAGGCATCCGAAGTGGAGGCGTTCCTCAACCAAAAGGGCAAGTCATTGCCGGCGAGGTTCAGACATCAGCCAAATGTTTAATTAAAATGAAGCAAGGATTATGGAAATAATATGTGTTGACAAACAGACTTTTGAAGAATTGCGTGTCCGGTTCTGTGATTTTGAGGAACGGATGACGCGGGTATGCCGTCCGGCCGAGGACCTCGGCTTGAAAAACTGGCTGGATAATCAGGAGGTGTGCGATGTGCTTCGCATCAACAAGAAGACACTACAGGTATATCGCAACAAAGGGATATTGCCTTTCAGCCGTATCAAGAACAAGCTGTTCTACAAGCCTGAAGACGTACAGAGATTGTTGGATTTGAATTATCACCCTTTAATAAAAAGCAGATTATGAGCTATCATTTCTTGGACGACAAAGACCCTCGGATCGACGTGATGTTTCAAGGGCTGGAAAAAATGGAGAAGATGCTCTCCGTGATTGAGAAGATGCCGAAATCCCTCTTTAACGGTGAGCGCTTCCTCACTGACGAGGAACTCTCCAAAGTCCTGCGGGTAAGCAGGCGCACATTGCAGGAGTACCGGACATTCGGGGTGGTTCCTTATTACATGGTGCAGGGCAAGACTCTGTATAAGGAATCGGATATTCTGAAGATACTGGAGGATTCCTACAAGCGTTGCCGGGAAGAACAACGATGGGTATAGCATCGTTCACTAAAAGAGACGGAGAAATGATTTCCTTTTTACAAAGGGCATTTCTCCGTTTTTATTTTATGCCATTTCAGACTTTCTTCCCCGTTTTTTCTTGACGATGAAATCTTCTTCGCAAAGCTGTATCTGTTTCCCGAAACCTGTGGACTTTAGCCGTTTCATATCCTCGTCCACTTTGGTGTCCGTTACTTGGGCATACAGCTGGGTGGTGGAAATGGAGTTGTGTCCCATCATGCGGCTGACCGTCTCTATCGGCACACCGAGCGAGAGGGTGATGTGGGTCCCGAAATTATGCCTGGCCTGATGGTAGGTCAAATCAAAGCCATATACCTGTCCCAGCTCTCGTGTCAATGTTATAAAATATCCACGATTGTAAACATTGAATACCTTGTCCCCGGTTCTTTGGCTACGATATTTCTCGATGATTTGAAGGGGAATATCCAACAGGCGGACAGACGAAAGCATATCCGTCTTTTGCCTGTGGATGTGAATCCACCATGTGCCGTCCTCAGCCTGCGTGACATCATTGACCGACAGTTTTTTCAAGTCCGCATACGCCAATCCGGTAAATGTCGAGAAAATGAACATATCCCTTACGAATTGCAGTTGAGGCTTCTCCACCGGGGTGGTCATCAGTGTCTTCAAGTCCTCCAATTTCATGTGCCGGCTTTTTCTTTTTGGCAGTTCGGGATGCAGGCGGCAGTAAGGGTCACGGCGCAATGTCCCCTGGCTGACCGCCCGCATTGTCAGCTTCTTCAGGCGGTACAGGTGTTCATGTACGGTCTTGGGTTTTTGGTTGCGGTTCGTGCGCAGGAACAACTCGAAGTCGTCATAAAACGCACGGTCAAGGCTTCTCAATGTCACGTCCTCCACGCCTTTCTTCTCCTGAACAAAAGCGGAAAGGTGCTTGTAGGAACGCTTGTAGGAGTCGTATGTTTCCTGTATGCGGTCTATCCCGATACGCTTCTTGAACTCCTCGTTATGCTCCCTGAACAAGGCAAGCAGGGTAAGTGGTTTCTGCCCGATGCCTTTGACTGCATTCTTGACAAGTTCCGCTGTAATGAACCCCAGACTGTTCTTTATCCTGTCGTAATGTCCGGTTATCTCGTCTGTCAGGTCATCTATGGCGCGGTTCACCGTAACTGCATTTTCACTCCGTCCGTCGGCGCGTCCTTTGTCGGGATTCCAAATAGAGGGATTGACGGATACTTTGGTTCCTATCTGTGCCCATTCGGCATCGATGCTTACCTTGCACAATAACTGGCACATTCCGTCCTTGCGGACTTTCGTGCGGTTTATATAGAACAATACGGCAAATGTACTACGCCGCTTGATATTCTGGTTTTCTATATTCTTTTCCATGTTCTTGTTTTTTTAAGAGGTAATCAAATCACGACGGAAAAACGTTCCGATATTTTCCGGTTCAAAGTCCTTGTGTCGGAATCAATCTTGTCATCGGTCACTTTCGCGTAAATACGTGTGGTTTCAATCCGGCTATGTCCGAGCATTTTGCTGACGGTTTCAAGAGGAACCCCATGCGAAAGGGTGATTTCCGTGGCGTAGGTGTGCCTGGCCACGTGAAATACCAGCGGACGGTTGATGTTGCAAATCCGGGCAATCTCTTTCAGGTAGAGATTCATGTTGGAATTACAATACATCGGTAGCAGCCTGTTATCAGAAACGGCATCACTGTACTTTTTCAGAATCTGTAACGGCAAGTCCAACAAGGGGATTTCAAATTCTATCTTGGTCTTCTGGCGGGCACTTTTAATCCACCATGTGCCGTCTTCCGCAAGCGACAGGTTTTCTTTTGTCAGCGAGCGCATATCCCTGTATGAAATGCCGGTGAAGCAGGAAAACAGGAACATGTCACGGACAAGGTAAAGTGTCTGCCTATGGAGCGGAGTGGTCATAAGCCGTTGCAGCTCTTCATCGGTAAGATACTTCTGCACCGCTTTCGGACGAACCGGCTCGTAACCCATGAACGGATAAACGGTAATGATACCGTCAGCGATAGCCTCACCCACGATGGTTTTCAGTTGGACGGTCAGGTTGATGACGGTTCCGGGAGCGAGATTGCGTTCGGTACGAAGGTACAGGTCGTATTTGTCGATGAAGGAGCGGTCCAATGCCGAGAAAGGAATATCCGTTAGCCTGTATTTTTCTTGCAGAAACTTCTCAATGTGCCTATAGGCATTGCGGTATGCCTGCAAACTTTTGGCTGTGCGGTTGACTCCAACTCGCTTTTCAAAGTTGTTGATGAATTGCCTGAAATAGCTCAACAGTGTTTCCTGCCCGCTTGCCATTCCAAGCAAAATGCTTTTCACTTCCTCAGCGGTCACACCGTCACGGACGGCAGACTGCTCGTTATAGATACTCAACGCCACCGCACGGATCTCATCCAGCCGGTTGTTGATTTCCTTTGCCGTCACACTCTTGCCAGACGCACGCCCCGAAGTCCATCGGGATTGCGGCACTTTCATCTTCACGCTGAATGCCGCTTCAGAGTATTTTCCGATGTTCAACTTAGCCATTACCGGACATTCGCCATTGGCATCCGCCTCGCTCTTTTTCAGGTAGAACGACACCTTTACATTTGCCTGATTCATAACCTATTCCTTTGTTTGCAAAATTATTATATAGCGAGCAAATGAATGGCATGAAAAATATAGCGGAATATAGAAAAAGCCCCCTTGACTTCCAATCTGAGACTGTATTTTTTCCTGATACGGAAAATTTTGACTAACTTTGCATTAGCAAAAAACAGACAGAACAGCGTTCTTGCGGTGGTGAACAGGGGTAGAAAAACAGTTTTGGAAGTAAATTTCATACCTATTTTCAATCCCGAAAAGGCAACGGATAAGTAGCGATTTGTTTGCCTAACTCCCCAAAAACAGGTCAAAAACCTCAAATGGAAGAATGTGGAACAAAACGACTTATCCCTTTCTCGTCCAAGCACTTTGCATTATTCCTCTGAAATCCATCCGTATGTGAGCGAGTTTTCGTATATTTGTATAGTTCTAAATGATGGGTTAACACGTGATAGTAATATGTCGGAACAGGATGAGGTAAAATGGTTACAGGGATTAAGAGTTGGGGATGACCGGGCTTTTAAAGTCCTGTTTGAAAAGTATTATGCCTCACTCTGTGCATTTGCCACTAATTTCGTGAATGACCCGGACGTGGCGGAAGATATTGTACAGGAGATATTTTTCAAATTATACACGGATAAACCGACTTTTGATGTCGTGGTGGCCTTGAAATCTTACTTGTATCTGGTCACCAAGAATCAATGTCTGAATTATTTGAAACATGCCCGGATCGAGCAGGAGTATATGTCTTTCTTGAAGGAACGGGAAACAACGACCTTCTTTTTTAACCAGATCGTGGAGCAGGAGTTACTGGCCTTGTTGTCAGAGGCTATTCAGGATTTACCGGAACAGACGGGACAAGTGTTCCAACTGGTGATGGAAGGTTTCGATAACGCGGAAATTGCGGAGAAACTGAATCTCTCCATAGATTCGGTAAAGTCACATAAAAAGCGTGGAAAACAATTATTGAAGAGTCGATTAGGAGATATAACGGCTATCCTTTTATTCCTGTCGAATTGTTAAATTTACAAGAAAGTGTCATTCAAGTGACACTTTTTTTGTACTTGATTGTTTTTAGGTCGTAAAAGAAATCAAGATGAAAGAAGCATTTGAAATAGCACGAATTATTCAGAAGAGTTTGAAAGGACAACTTTCAGAATCAGAGGAAAGACAATTATCCGATTGGCGAAAGGCTTCCGGAGAGAATGAACGTGCTTTTCAACGAATGATTTCAGAAGATTTTTATACGGTTGGGATGGAGAAGTTGGAAACGTATGACTACCGAGTGGCCTACGGGCGTTTCTTGCAAAGGAAATACCAACAACGTCGTAAAAGAAGATTTCTGATAAACGTGGGTCGGGTGGCCGCTGTTGCGTTACCGTTTATAATTGCTCTCGTTCTTTATGTCGGGTTGAATCGAGATGAAGAACAAACGTTACGTCCTTCTTTGGCAACAAATATCCTTCCGGGGACGAGTAAAGCCGTGTTGACACTGGCGAACGGACAAATGATTCCTTTAGGCAAAGAGGTTGCGGATAGTACGATTATAACGGATGGGACACAAATTAATGCTTCGGGGTCTGGAGTAACATACGCTAGTGGTGGAGAAAGTGAATCGATCGTTTATAATAAATTGGAAATACCTCGTGGGGGAGAGTTTTGTCTGACACTTTCAGATGGAACAAGGGTGTGGTTGAACTCGGAAACTTCTATCCAGTATCCGGTGGCCTTCGGGGCAAAGGAACGGCGGGTTTTCGTGCAGGGAGAGGCTTATTTTGAAGTTGCGAAGGATGCGAATAAACCTTTTACCGTACAGTTTATGAGTTCGTCGGTAACGGTGTTGGGAACTTCCTTTAATATCCGGGCCTATCCGGAAGAGAAACAGTCGCAAACTACTCTTGCAGAAGGTTCCGTGAGAATATACAGCCCTGGCAGTTCAATGCTGTTGAAACCGGGAGAACAGGTGGAAGTGAACGCTTTGTCGGGAGAGATGGTAAAGAGGGAGGTTGAAGTAAAGAGTTTTACGAGTTGGAAAGACGGGCGTTTCGTGTTTGAACAACAACCGTTGGAAGATATAATGAGAACATTGGAACGATGGTACGATATTCGTGTGATATTCAAGGATGAGGGGGCGAAACGAATTTCTCTGTCGGGAAATATGAAGCGATACGGTGATTTCTCCCAGGTGATGAAAATGTTGCAGATGACGGGAGATGTGCGATTTGAATTACATGGAAATGATGTATATATAACTACAGAGTGAAACCCTCGATGGCCACGAGGGAAGGCAAGTGTGTAAAACTAACTAAATTAATTAATTACATTATGAAGAAGAACCGCAATAAGTCTCTTCCGGGAGGTTTATGGTTAATAAAGAACCGATTAATGATGAGAATGACGATCGTTTTATTATTGTTTTCGTCATTCACGGCAGTGGCTCAGAATGTCACTGTGAAGATGAAGAATAGTTCATTTATCCAAGTTGCTAAAGAAATTCAAAAGCAAACGGAGTTGACTTTTTTGTATAATGATGCAAAAGTAGGTAATATTACGGGATTGAATCCTGATTTCACGAATACGGATGTAAAAGCCGTTTTAGAGTATTGTTTAAAGAATTCAGGACTTACTTTCTCGATCGTGGATAACACGGTGGTGGTTAGTCCCGTGAAATCAACGAACCAACAGCAAGAGAATAAACTTACGGTGGCAGGTAAGATCACGGATCAACAAGGTCTGCCTCTTCCGGGAGTGAATATTATTATCAAAGGAACCACGCTAGGATTCGTGTCAGACGTGGAAGGAAAGTTCACTGCGATTTGTTCACGGGGTGATTCTTTGCTTTTCTCGATGGTCGGTTTCGAGATGCAAACCGTGGCAATTAATAGCGATTCTCCTTTAAACATCAAAATGAAGGAGGCCACGGAGGCATTGGATGAGGTTGTTGTTGTTTCAACAGGTTACACTCGTCTGCCGAAAGAGCGTGCCACCGGTTCATTTAGCGTGGTTACAGCTAAAGAATTGGAAAAACGTCCTAGTCCGAATATCATGAATCGTTTGGAAGGTATTGTTCCGGGAGTTTACGTGGATGTCAAGAATTCGGATATGACTTTTTTGTATGGTTCCGATCGTACGGATGGTTATGTTGATGAGCAGACGAATATTTCCATGAATATCCGGGGAAAAAGTTCTCTTTTGAATACAACAAGGCCTTTACTGGTTGTTGACGGTTTCCCCACGGATATGGAAATGAAGAATATAAATCCCAGCGATGTTGAATCGATTACTTTTTTGAAAGATGCGGCAGCAGCCTCTATCTGGGGGGTACGTGCGGCCAATGGGGTTATTGTTATTGAGACAAAAAAAGGTAAAAAAGGTAAAGGAGGAACAACTGTAAATTTTGGAATGAATGTATCGACTTCCGGTTCCCCTCGTTTTAATACCTTACCGATCATGAATTCTGCCGAAATGATTGATTACGAGAAGGAAATGGTAGAGAAAGGTTATATCACGAGACCCGTGAATTCCGCCTATTCGGCAGGAGCCCCGATTTCACAAGCTGCTAAATTGATTTTGGACGCTAAGGACGGGCTTATTAATCAGGCGGATGCGGATGCCATACTGAATGAATTAGCTGGTCGGGAGGCTTATCGTGATGTGAAAAAGTATCTGTTGCAACCTTCTTTTTCACAGCAATATAATTTATCTTTTAGTGGGGCGTCTGATCAGATGTCTTATTTCCTTTCCGCATCCTATGCAAACGAGAGATCTAATATGAAGGGTGAAGAAGGTGATCGTTTCACGTTGACTTCCAACATGAATTTTAAAATATTGAATTGGGCTACGTTGACCACGGGGTTAAGAGCTACTTTGTTTAATATTAAAAATAATGCTTTAGGACTTTCCATGATACAGGCATCTGGTGGTTTGATCTTATTACCTTATAATCAATTCGTGGATGAAAATGGTAATCGAGTTGATTACTATAAGACGTACAATGAAGATTTTGTAACGGAAAAAGAAACGTTGGGATATAAAAATTGGAAGTATAATTATTTGGACGAATTGGATAACAAAGATGATACCCGTAAAGAGCAAACTTTTGCGATGACTGTGGGATTGAATATTCCAATTCCGGGAGTAAAAGGGTTGTCATTAGACGGACAATTCATGTTTGAAAGGAAGAATACCAAGAATCGTACTTTTGCTAACGAGAATACGTTCGAGGCTAGAGATCTTTATAACACGGCCACGACTTATGATGCAAATACGGGTGCGCTAACAAATAATCTTCCGTGGGGAGGTATCTTGAACGTGACTAATGGTAATTCCCAGAATTACAGTATTCGGGGACAGATCAATTATGATGGGGTTATTGATGAAATTCACCAAATTACAGCATTGGCTGGAATGGAAATCCGTGAGACGAGAGATTGGGCGAATGGGGCTAGATATTATGGTTATAACGAAAAAACACTGATTGCCGGTAGTCAATTGCCGAATCCTTATATAAATATCTGGGGATATAATAGTTACTTGACAGATGCTAGTCCGGAAACCGATTATCAACGGCGATACTTGTCTTATTACGGAAATTTGTCTTATACTTTGATGAATAAATACGTATTGTCTGGAAGTGTGCGTTATGATGATTATAATAATTTTGGTGTTGATCGGAAATACCGGGCAACTCCGATGTGGTCCACCGGATTTTCATGGCATATTGGCCGGGAAGATTTTATCATGGATAATGTAGGATGGTTGAATCAATTGACATTTAGAACGACTTACGGGTATAATGGAAATATTGATCCGGGCCAGTATCCTTTCACGAATATATCGTTATCCACGAGTAATGATGGTTTTACTCAATTACCTTCGTCAAGTATTACTGCCGCAGCCAATCCTTCAATTCGTTGGGAGAAGACAGGTGTATTGAATTTTGGGTTGGATTTTGCCGTATTGAATCATCGTCTTTCCGGTTCTATCGAAGTGTATCGCAAGTATTCGAGAGATTTGTTTGCAGAGTACACGATAAACCCGATATTCGGGGCAAATTCTACCCGATCTTACACACTTACTCGTAATGCTGCTAAGGTGGATGGAAAAGGAGTGGATATTGCTTTGAATGGAATGATTGTACAGAAAAGTGATTTTAATTATAGGGCCAGTTTAACTTTCTCTTATAACACGAATGAAGTAAAATCCTCTCCTTATGAACTATATTCCAGTTTTGCATCTAGTGGAGGAGGAAGTGGTCGTATGATAGAAGGGTATAATATGAATAACTTCTGGGCTACTCGTTGGGCCGGTTTGGATGAAGAGGGAAATGCTCTGGTGTACAATGCGGACGGGGAGATTATAAAATCTACGGAAAATATTACGAATGATGATTTGGTGTATATGGGAACATTGACACCGAAGTACTTTGGTGGATTTTTTAATACGTTCATTTATAAAGGATTGTCTCTTTACGTGGGGATCACCTATAAGTTAGGGTATATTTTCCAGAAACCGACGATTTCACAACAGCCTGCAAGTAGATACGGTGGTGCTAATTATGAAATTAATGAAGATATGGCAAAACGTTGGAGAGAGGCGGGTGATGAGGCTAAAACCGATGTACCCCGTTTGGGAACGGATAACAATAGTTTTCAACGATATAGAGGTGCTGATATTCATGTCCAAAAAGGAGATCATATCCGTTTAAAAGAAATATCGTTGACTTATGAACTCCCGTCTAAATGGGTAAATAAAATCATGCTTGGTAGTGCTAATATCGGGTTTACTGCAACAAACCTGGGATTGATCTGGAAAAAGAATAATGTCGGTATAGATCCTGATTTTATTCCGAACACGAGAGATTTGCGGATGGCGCCGACACCTTCTTATAACTTCTCGTTAAATCTTAATTTCTAAAACGTGATAGATATGAACAAGAAAATATTTAGTGTAATTATAGGGCTTTCCTGTTGTTTCTCCGCTTGTTCCGATTGGGTGGATGTCAAGACTAAAGGATCATTGGTTCCGGAGGAGACTGAAAATTACCGTTACCTGATGAATAACACGGAAAATTTCCGCTGGACACTTTCTTACCATGATGTGGCATCGGATGATATTGATATCTCTGATCCGGCTCAACAAGAGGCGATCTATGAAACGAATAAATTTATCCCGGTATATACTTGGGCCGACGAAATTTATAGCCAGTCTGAAAATGACACGGAGATGAACAAAGTGTACCAGGTTATCTATAATTGTAACGTGGTGATTGATGAGGTGATGGATAGTAAGAACGGGACAAACGAGGAGAAGTTGGAGATTCGGGCTGAGGCTCTTGTACATAGAGCCGAGGCATATTTGACGTTAGTGAACGTGTATGGTGTTCCGTATAATGCAGCAACGGCATCCACGGATCAAGGAGTCCCCTTGTTAACTACCCCTCGTGTAGAAGGGGCTCTGCCACGTGCATCTGTCGAAAAAGTGTACGAGCAAATTTTTAAAGATTTGGATGATGCTTTCGAGTATTTGCCCGATGTGGCAGAATTTAATTTCTATCCGGGTAAATGTGCTATTTATGCATTGCGAGCAAGAGCCTACCTGTTGATGGGTAATTACACGGAGGCGAAAAAGAACGCTCAAGAGGCGCTTAAATTGAAGAGTACGTTGGAAAACCTGAATGACTATGTTGATCTGGCGAGTACAGAGGAAAGTGTGAGAAGGAAAAATTACGTGGAAACATTGAAAGATAAGGAAGTTATTTTTGCTAAAATGCCTGTAACTACATTTTCGATGGCATCATATTCCACGGCT
Source organism: Butyricimonas sp. RTP31003st1_G1_RTP31003_210430 (assembly GCF_040920905.1). NCBI lineage: Bacteria > Pseudomonadati > Bacteroidota > Bacteroidia > Bacteroidales > Odoribacteraceae > Butyricimonas > Butyricimonas sp. RTP31003st1_G1_RTP31003_210430. The sequence goes on from NZ_JBCOSQ010000024.1 coordinate 29,211, forward strand.
GGCCTTGTGTTAAGTGATAATCTGTTGAATACTTTTGATCAGGAAAAAGATTTGCGTTATTTTTATTTTACTCGTTCCATGATAGATGATTTAGGTATGACTTATTCCGGTCGGGTATATTTTAAGGACAATTATTATCCTTATGACTGGAAAAAGAACGAGGGACGTAACATGGGGCCTTGTGTGCCGGAAATGATGCTAATTGAGGCAGAATGTTGGGCTCGCGAGGGAAATACGACGGAATCCATGAATATTGTGAATAAATTGAGAGAGTATCGTTACGTTGCGGGTGAGGACTATTCGTTGAGTGCCGCAACAGCTAAAGAGGCTTTAGGAAATGTATTACAGGAGCGTCGTAGAGAATTAACGTGTCATGGTTTACGTTGGATGGATCAACGTCGTTTGGCAAATGATCCGGATTTTCTGACACAGACGGTGACTCGGGTATTCAAGGGAACGACTTATACATTAGAACCCGGTGCCGTGCGGTATACTTTCCCAATGGGAGAAAAATATTTGGAAGAAAATCCGGAGATCGGACAAATTAAATAAGAGTTCGTAAGGTTCATAAAGTTATAAGGTTTATAAGGTTCTTTATAAACTTTGTGAACCTTACCAACTTTATAAATTATTAAATCGTATTGTATGAAAAAAATCACGTTGTTAGGAAGTATCGTTGTACTTCTGTTATTTACTTGTGTGGTTAAGGCACAGGATCGTAAACCTTTTCACATTATTCCATTGGTGCCGGTTGCCGGTCAGGATGTGAAGTTCACGTATGATAATTCGCTGACGTCACTGGCTGATGAGGAAACGATTTACGGAACGGTTTATTACTGGGAAAATTTGCGTTGGAGGGCGGAAGATTTGAAGTTGGTGAAGAATGATACAGCATGGGAGGCCACTTGTCGTGTGCCTGAAAATTGTGCGTTGGTATCATGTAAATTTTACGCTGGGGACAAAAAGGATACAGGGGGACGGTCCACGTACACAACAATGACCTTTAACAAGAACGGGCAGAATTTACCGACTGCTTATATGGCGTGGGGAATGTTGCGGAACAAGACGTTGGAGTCTTTACCGGAATATTGTGACGAGGACGCGTATATTGATGATGAAGTTATGCGTTTTTGGCTGAACCAACAGCTTTTGAAAGATCCCGGAGCCCGGAAATACGTATTCTATTATGCGGCGAAGTTGTTGAATAAAATGATGCCGGGAGAAAAACATGAACAGATGTTAGGAGACGTGGATTTTATACTGAATTTACCGGATGTGGATGAAGAGACGTTGTTGAAGGCTCTTGAAGTTGCTAAGAATATCGTGAAAGACAGTACGAAAGCGGCGGCAGTAGAAACCCGGATTTTAAAAGATTACCCGAACGGGATTTTGGCTAGGGACCAAGAGATATGGCGGATTTTCAGAATCATGGATGCCGATGCGAAAGCTCCTGAATTAGACGCTTTCCTGAAACGTTTCCCGACGGAAAAGTTTAAAGATATAGAGACGGAAACATCATCCATGTATCTGGGTAAAATCTTTCAAGCGGTAGTTTATCAGCTCATCATCAAGAAAAATGATTATAGTTTCTTGTACAAGTACCTTCATGATGTTCCCCATCTTTATTTGCTGACTTTCTACTGGCACATGGTACAAGTGCCGTTGAACACGAATCAGAGAACCCCGGAACAGGTGTTACCTTTTGCTAAGGTTATTTACAATGAGGTGATGACTCGTCCTCAAGCAGGAGCTGATCAAGTGTATTCAGAACGGGAGTGGAAGGATTATCTGCTAACGAGGGGAAAAGATATGATTCTGAAGCACGCGTTCGTGTTGGATGCTACCGGTTCTTCTGCCGAGGCATTGGAGTTGATGGAAGAAATTAAAGGGAAATATAATTTCAAATCGGCAGAATATAACAATCAATATGTTCGTTTGTTGGAGAAGAATGGCTATCAATCGATGGTAATTCCCACGATCGTGGCTAGTGTACGGGAAGATGCGGTTACTCCCGAAATGTTGGAAATCTTGCGGAAAGATTACGTGAAACAACATAAAAACGATAAAGATTTTGAGGCTTATGTCAGTTCGTTGAAATCACAAGAGAAACAACAAGAGTTGCAAAAACATTTGCAGGAGACGATGATTAACAAGGATATTGAACTTTTTGCTATGGAAGATCTGGACGGGAAAAAGGTTGATCTTTCGAAGATGAAGGGGAAGATTATCGTGTTGGATTTTTGGGCGACTTGGTGCGCTCCTTGTAAAGCCTCTTTACCGGGAATGCAAATGGCCGTAAATAAGTATAAAAATGATCCGAACGTGGTGTTTTTCTTTATTTCCACGATGGAGACGGCGGCTGATTTTAAAGAACAGATTCGGAAATTCATGAAGGAGCATAATTACACGCTGAAGGTGCTTTGTGATAACGTGAACCCGAAAACGAAAAAGCAGTCGGCTGTTTATGATACTTATTGTAAAGCTTTTAAGTTTTCCGGTATTCCTCATAAAATGATTATTGACGGGAACGGAAAATTGCGTTGGAGTATTGGTGGTTATATGGGAAGTCCTTCGGCTTTGGCAGAGGAAATGAACCTTATGATAGAGATGTTGAAAGCGGAATAATCGGCAAGATTCATTCGATGGGTTAGGATTTAGAACGGGGTGAATGAATCCCTGTCTAAATCCTAATTTTATGTCCTTAATCTAACCGTTTTCAAACTCTGATAATACTGTCGTTTCCTAAAATCGGTTTACACGAATTGATAATAACTAGTTTATAAATTGGCTAGTATTTTTAAAATCCTAGCGTGGTATTACAAATGTATCCAAATTTTTCTGTTGATAGATATCTATCAACAGAAAAAAGTTTTTCTAGAACATGATGAACCTCGTACCATCTTTTTTCTTGTAATATACTTCTGCCGGGGTATTCCAGTTGACACTGGCGTGTAGCCTCTCGTTATTATAAATATCAATAATTTCACTGATCCTTTCCCTGGCTTGCTCTATATCTTTAAACTTCTCCATGTCAATCCACTCTGTTTTCAAAATCCCGTTAACCCTCTCCGCGATGGCGTTGTCATAAGGACTCCCGTCTTGAGTGGTACTGGGCTTGATCCCGTTTGTTTTTAACTTCTTGACGTAATCTCCGGAGCAATACTGGCAACCCCGGTCCGAGTGGTGAATCATGCCTTGGGCTTTTCCCTTCCCGATCCTCTCTAGAGCTTGATCCAACGCGCTCGAGACACCTGTCGTGTCGAGTGTCGCGTGAAGTTCGTGCCCCAGTATGTAACGGGAATAAGCATCCGTGATTAAAGACAAGAAGTCAAAGCCTTCACCGACTTGAATGTAGGTGATGTCACTTACCACCACCTGGTTCTCTCTAGTGATTTTCAAACCTTTCACGCGATTGGGAAACTGGCGGAGCCAACCGGACGAGTCGGTCGTGTAGACCCGTTTCTTCCGGGGTTTGACAAGCAAACCCTTTTCCCCGAGTAACCGGAATACCTTGTCTCGCCCTACCGGAATCCCGCCCTTGTTTAGCATTTGCCAAAGCTTTAAACCGCCCACGCGGGGTTGACGCGAGCGAATCGCGCCTATGACGGCAAGCACCTGATCGTTAATGTAATACATCTCTTTCATGCAGCGAAGATCCTTGTAATACGCTTGGCGGCTGTAGCCCCACTGGGCACAAAGTATCGACACTGTCAAAGTGCCTCCCGGGCTTCCTTCTCCTCGTTGTTCGCTGATGACTTTTCCCCGAAGTTTTTTTTTAGATCAATGCCGTACTCTTCGTGTGCCAAACGGGAAAGGATCTCGTAACCTTCAAGGTGTACTTTCAATAACTGGTTTTCACGGCGTAAACGGGACAATTCTTCCGCCGGGGATTCTCCTACTGGAACAACTTTGTTTAATTTCTTGTCTTTCATCACGTACAAAGGTAAGTCTTTATAATCGTAACGACGAAAGATTTCTGGTTCGAGTTGTTTGCGCCAGACGTCAAAACTCTTGTCCGAGACTTGAAGACGTTCGCAAATGCGAACTTTAGTGCTTTCCTTGAATAAATACTGGCGAACGGCTTCAACACGTTCCTCCATGCTAAAACGACAACGTTTTTTACTTGAATTTACTTCCATTAGTTTACTGTGTTAGGTGTAAACTTTTTTCAGGACGAGACATATTATCCCGGCCCGAGTAAGCCATGTCACCGATTACCGTGTCCACCTCCATCCCGTTCTCCACGCTTCGCTCGACGAGCGGTTCCAGGTATTGCCCGTCCGCCTTCTCTCCCGTGGTTACAAGGGCCGCCGTGATGATCCCGTTGCTAGTCATGGCAACGTGTGTCTTGTAACCGAAAAAGGACTTGTTCACCGCCTTGTGCCCGACCCGGGCCTCCTTGTCAACGGAAAACGAGACGGAATCCTTGACGTCTTCAAGGGTTTCTTCGAGAAGGTTGACTCGCTCGTTCACCAGCGGAAGGGAAGACAGTCCCCCGTGGGAACGAACCCGTTGTACCAAACTCGTGCAAGCCGCCCGGGTTTGCTCCAGCGTTTCCCCGGGGGAAACCGTCGAGAGAATATCGTTGATTTCCCCGGCCGGGAGAGGGGCCTGCCGGATCGTGGATTGAAGGTGACGGAGACGACCTTGCAAGGCAACCCTGGCCGAGTACAAGTTATAACGGGAAAGCGTGTGGGTGGCATCGAGGATTATCGCCTTCCCTTCTAGAACACCGCTGGAGCGGGCAAGACTTACCGTTTTACTCACCAGGAGATCCAGCAAGTTCATGTCTTTTAGACGCTGGCGACGGAAACGGGTCAGCGTGCTGGCATCGAGAACGTCATCCTCGGGGGCTAAACCTAGAAAATACTTGAAAGAAAGATCGTAATGCGAACGATCTACAACGTCAACATCCGAGAGGTCAAAGATCACTTTCAAAAGAAGGTACTTGAAGACCCGGACGGGGTCTATAGCCACGCGACCGTTCGTCTGGCAGTATCTCGAGGATAATTCATCGTAAACAAAAGTGAAGTCCACCAGGTCGTTGAGCTGGCGAAGCTTGTTATCCCGGGGGATCAGTTTATCATACAAGTCGGAATAAACGCTGAAAGAAAGAGAGGTTTGCCGTGGTAACATCATGCATTGTTTTAGACCTCGAAGATAAACTTATTTGAAAAAAGTTAAAAGTAAAAAAATAAATATTTTGGAGAAAGTCCCCCAGAAGGGGACTTTTTCAGTGGCCTCGTTTATAGAGGAGGTGGCCGAAGGCCGGAGGAGTTTATTTTAATGTCTTTTTATTCAATCTCGCTAAGTTCCAGCCAGCGCATTTCCTTTTCGTCCAGCAAATCAATGATCTCGGCAATTCGCTGGGAAGATTTCACCAGTTCGTCCGTATCAAGGGAACCGGAATTTAAGGCTGTTTCCAGCTCTGTTTTTTCCGTGTTCAGTTTTTCCATGTCGGATTCCAGTTGTTGCATTTCCAGTCTTTCCTTGAAAGTCAGTTTACGGACTTTCTCCTTTTCTCTCACGGGCTTGGGAGCGACAGGGATTTTCTTCTCTTCCTGTTTCCGCAGTAGTTCCTCTTCTTCTTTTTTGTTCTTATACTGGGTGTAATTACCGGGGAAGTCTTTCACCACGCCGTCACCCTCGAAAGCGAACACCCGATCCACCACTTTATCCGTGAAGAAACGGTCGTGCGACACGATGATCAGGCAACCTTGGAAAGATTTCAGATAATCTTCCAACACGTTCAGCGTCATGATGTCGAGATCGTTCGTCGGCTCGTCGAGAATCAAGAAGTTGGGGTTGCTCATGAGGACGGTCAGCAGGTAAAGTCTCCGGCGTTCGCCCCCGCTAAGTTTTGCCACGAGGGAATATTGCAGCTTGTCCGGGAAAAGAAAATATTCAAGAAATTGCGATGCCGACATCACCCGTCCGTTACCGAGGTCGATTTTCTCGGAAATGTTTTTCACGATGTCGATCGGGCGATCGTCTTCCTTGAAACTGATCCCGTCCTGTTTGTAATAACCGTAAACCACGGTTTCTCCAATTTCGATGGTTCCGCTGTCCGGCTCGATCTGGCGGGTAATGATATTCAGGAAGGTCGATTTTCCGACCCCGTTTTTCCCGATGATACCGATCTTTTCTCCCCGTACGAATTTGTAGGAGAAATCCCGTAACACGCGGAAATCCCCGTAACTCTTGTTCACGTGTTCCAGTTCGAGAATCTTCTTACCGAGGCGTTGTCCTTTTATATCGAGTTCCAGTTGTTGCTCTGTCGTGTTTTGAGAGGCGACTTCTTTTATTTTATAGAAATTGTCGATCCGGTATTTTGCCTTATGCCCGCGGGCCTGCGGCATCCGGCGCATCCATTCCTGTTCCGTGCGTAGCAGGTTTTTGGCCTTGTCGATCGAGGCGTTGCGGGCCTCTATCCGTTCGTCTCTCTTTTCAAGATAGTAGGAGTAGTTTCCTTCGTAGGCGAATAAACCGAAATCGTCGATCTCAATGATCTTGTCGCACACCCGATCCAGAAAATAACGGTCGTGAGTCACCATGAGTAGCGTGGCATTCGTTTTTTCGAGGTACTCTTCCAGCCATTCGGTCATCTCCACGTCCAAATGGTTCGTCGGCTCGTCAAGGATCAGAAAATCGGGATTGCTGATCAATATTTTGGCCAGCCCGACACGTTTGCGCTGTCCCCCGGATAGCTCCTTGATCCGTTGGCTATACTTGTCAACCTTGAGTTCCGACAGGATTTGTTTCACTTGCGTGTCGTAGTCCCATGCGGCGAGAGCGTCCATTTGCGGGATGAGTTCTTCGAGAGCCGATGCGTCGTTGTCCTTCACGGCTTGCTCGTATGTTTTGATTAATTTCAAGGTCGGGTTCTCCGAGTTGAACACCTCTTCAAACACGTAATTTTCCGGGTTGAGTTCCGGGTCTTGGTCTAGAATACCGATTGAAATGTCATTACGGAAGATCACGGAACCTGTGTCCGCAGAGTCTTTGCCCGCAATGATACGTAACAGGGTGGATTTTCCCATCCCGTTCTTGGCAATTAAAGCTACCTTTTGATTTTTGCCGATTCCAAAAGTTATATTTTCAAACAGGAGTTGTTCCCCGAAACGTTTACTAAGATTTTCGACTTGTAAAAAACTAATCATGCTATATTGTTGATTTGGGATTTCTTGATTTTAGATTTTAGATTCCAGCCGCACGAGGCTTGCACTTTAACTACCCCCTCTAACTCCCCCTTACACAGGAGGAGAACACGCGGCGGCGTTACATCGTAGCGGTTTCTTGCGTTCGTCTCTCCCCCTGTGTAAGGGGGAGTTGGTGGGGGTAGTTGATTTTTCATTCTAAACTTTAAACTCTAAACTTCTTTTAAATCATGGAATTTAAAAAGGCTTTCCGTTTTCCTTCCTCGAAACGTTCGATAGCGTACCGTAACATGGTACGGGGCATTTTCTTGTAGCGAGGGGTGAGATAATCGACTAAAAGTTGTTCATTCTCTTTGCCGATTTCACGGAGAATCCAGCCCACGGCTTTATGGATCAGGTCGTGAGGGTGGTGCTGGAGAAGGTCGGCAATCGCGAGAGCATCCTTGAATTCACCTTGTTTCACGAAGTGCATACAGGAGATCATGGCGATACGCTGTTTCCAGAGGTGATTCTCTTTTGCCCAGTCGTAAAGGAGTTGTTTGTCCTTGTCGAAAAGCCAATGCCCCAAAATCTTGTAACAGCTAAGGTCAACGAGATCCCAGTTGTTGATGGCGTCTACCTGACTCACGTAGAAATTCACGCAAGTCTCTCTGGATGCGTGGTCTTTGAGTTTAGCGTAACGATAGGTTAATGCTAGGAGGGCCGTCAGGCGATACTCGTGGTACGGGGAGGCAAGTAGTTCCCGGAGTGTGTCGAAGTCCGCGTCAAAATGTTTTTTAGCAACGATACGCAAATTCGGAACGACCACCCCGATAAATTGATCCCCTTCACCGTATTCCCCTTTACCCGTTTTGAAGAAACGGGGCAGGAAAGCCGCTTTCGATTCGTCCCGGTATGTATTTATTTCATTTATAATTTCTTTCGTTGAATTTTTCATCTTTCCCTCAGTTCTTTAGTTCTCGGTGTAAAGGTAATTATTGTTAGTAAAAAAGTAGGCGTTGTTATTAAAAAATTGAATAAAAATGGGGGACGTATTCTTTTTAATTGTATTTTTACCACATAATCGAAAAACGTGGATTTATGTCAAAAATTATAGCTATCGCGAACCAAAAGGGGGGTGTTGGAAAGACAACGACGTCTGTAAACTTGGCGGCTAGTTTGGCTGTACTGGAACAGAAAGTGTTGTTGGTTGATGCTGATCCTCAAGGGAACGCGACAACGGGAGTGGGATATGATTTAAAGGAATTGAAGGCGACTATCTACGAATGTCTGGTGGACGGGTTGGAGCCGAAAGAGGCGATCCTGAAGACGGATATTGAGAATTTGTTTTTGTTGCCTTCCAATATAGATTTGGTGGGAGCCGAGTTGGAGATGTTGAATTTCGAGGAGAAAGAGAGTGTAATGGCAAAAGTGTTGGCAAAGGTGAAAGATGACTACGATTATATATTAATCGATTGTTCGCCTTCACTGGGTTTGTTGACCGTGAATTCATTGGCCGCGGCCAATTCGGTGATGATCCCCGTGCAATGCCAGTATTTTGCATTGGAGGGATTGGGTAAGTTATTAAATACGATCAAGATTATCCAGAAACGTCTGAACACGGCTCTGGAAATTGAAGGATTCGTGCTGACCATGTATGACGGGCGTGTCCGCCTGTCGAACCAAGTGGTTGCCGAGGTGCGGAAACATTTCGAGGAGATGGTTTTCGACACGTTGATTCAACAGAACGTGAAATTGGCAGAGGCCCCGAGTTACGGACAACCGGTTATCCTCTACGATGCCGAGTGTCGCGGTTCCGTGAATTATTTGAGTTTGGCAAACGAATTGCTGGAGAAAAACAAGAAATAGTTTAGAATTTAGAAGATTCTGTGATTGCTGATTCAATGATTCAGTGATTAAAAATAGGTGGAAATAGAGCGGGAGGGAAGAAATCACTTAATCTGAAATCATTAAATCACTAAATTAATAGGATCTAAAATTAATAAGAGATGGCGAAAAAGAGTGCATTAGGTAAAGGATTGGGAGCGTTATTGTCGGATGCGGCAGAGGAGGCGAAGCCAAGGGGGACGGCCTCATCGGCGTTACAGGAAGAATTGAAATTGAGTGATATTCGCCCGAATCCGAACCAACCGAGAACCGTTTTCGATGAGGAGGCATTGCAAGAGTTGGCCTCTTCAATCAAGGCTATCGGCATCGTGCAACCCATCACCGTGAGGGAAGTGGAAGACGGGAAGTACGAGATTGTTGCCGGGGAACGTAGGTTCCGGGCATCAAAGATGGCAGGGTTGGAAACTATTCCCGCTTATATTCGTAAGGTGGAAGAAGAGTCCGTGCTTGAATTGGCATTGATTGAAAATATCCAGCGGGAGGATTTGAACGCTATCGAGATTGCAATTTCGTACGAGCGTTTGATTGACGAGTGCAACCTGACACAGGATGCATTGAGCGAACGGGTAGGTAAAAAGAGAACGACGATCTCGAATTATTTGCGTTTGTTGAAGTTGCCCGCCCCGATACAGTTGGCGATCAAGGAACGGAAAATCAGCATGGGGCATGCCCGTGCTATTATTAATATAGAAGATCCGGAAACCCAGTACATGGTTTTTGAACAGATCATGAAATACGATTTCTCCGTGCGAAAAGTCGAGGAAATCGTTCGGGAACTGATGAAACCGGAAGAGGAAAAAGAGAGAAAAGCCGAGAGAAAACGTCAACCTATCGAGGACTACATGGAGTTACAAACTCATCTGGCTCGTTATTTTGACACGAAGGTCGACTTGAAACGGAACGAGAAGGGAAAGGGAAAGATCGTGATTTCTTTTAAATCGGATAGCGATCTGGAGCGAATTGTTGAATTATTGGATAAGGTGGATAAGAAATAAACTTTATAGTGAGAAGTATTTTAGTGAAAATAGTTTTGATTATCCCGGTTTTGCTTATTTGTACGGGAGTAACGGCGTCGGAGTATCGTTCGGATTTCCCTGTATTCTTGCAAGACACGATCATTCACACGGATTCCTTGACGTTCACGGGAAAAGAGGAAGTGTTGAAAAGTAAAGCGAGAAAAAGAGATAACGGTAAACCCCATTCCCCGCATCGGGCAACGATCATGGCGATGGTATTACCGGGTTCCGGACAGATTTATAACCGTCAATGGTGGAAGTTACCGATCTTGTACGGGGGTATCGGGGCTACCGTGTACGGGTTGTCGTGGAACATGAAGTATTACAAGAAATACCGTACTGCATTCGTGGATTACACGGCTTATCTGAACGCTTTGGAGGCCGATCCGGAAACGCCTTACCCGGCCAATTCCAGTTGGGATAAATTGATGTTACCGGGTAAAACGGCAGAGAATTACAATGCATCCATGCAAAAGCGTTTACAAGAGCAGTTGAAAACAAAGAAAGATAATTATAAACGGAATCGGGACTTATTGTATATCGTGTCGGGTGCTATATATGCGATACAAATTATTGATGCTACGGTATTTGCCCATTTTTATGATTTCGAGATTAATGACGATTTGTCTATGAATCTTCGTCCCTCAACCGGATTTTCTCCCGTCAGCGGGGGAACCGTGGGTTTAACATTAACTTTTAATTTTTAAAGGAATAACCATGCGTTTTGTGTTTTTGTGGCTATGTGCGATTTTATTTTCAGGTGTAGTATATGGTGAGAGTGATCGGGATTCGTTGAAAGTACGATTGGGTGCGCCCCGGTTAAATTTAGGGGCACCGGTATTGTTGACAGATTCTATTCCGGGAGCTTTTATCGAGCGATTGGATGAATTATACAGTAAATGGTACGTTTCCAGATTGGAGGAAGGCAATTACGTGGATTCGGTGTACCTGACCGAAATGGTGACCGGGCCGGCTGTTCCGGATTCGGTGTATTTACAACGCTTGGATAAATTAAATTCAGCGATAAAGCTTTCCTACAATGATATTGTACGGAATTATATTGAATTATATACCGTGAGACGTCGAGCCCAAGTGGGAACGATGTTGGGACTGAGTTCCTATTATTTCCCTATTTTTGAAGAAGTGTTGGATCGGGAGGGATTGCCGCAGGAGTTGAAATACTTGCCCGTGATTGAAAGTGCTTTGAACCCGCGGGCATTTTCCCGTGCGGGGGCCTGTGGCTTGTGGCAGTTTATGTACGGAACAGGGAAGATGTACAAGTTGGAAATAAATTCTTTTATTGACGAACGCCGTGATCCGGTAAAATCCACGGAGGCTGCCGTTTGTTTCTTGAAAGATTTGTATAAGATTTACGAAGATTGGATTCTGGTGATCGCGGCTTACAACTGCGGACCGGGTAACGTGAACAAGGCCATACGACGGTCGGGAAGTAAAAAGAATTATTGGGATATTTATTTCCATTTGCCGAAGGAGACGCGTGGCTACGTGCCGGCTTTTATCGCTGCCATGTACACGTTCAGTTACCATAAAGAGCATAATATTTTCCCGTTAGAGAATGAGTTGCCCACGATGTGTGACACGATCATGATTTCCGATGCCTTGCATTTCGAGCAGGTGGCCAAATTGATGGATATATCCGTGGAACAAATTCGGGATTTGAACCCGCAATACCGTTCAGATATCGTGCCTGCCGGATTCGGGAAGAGTTACGCTTTGCAGGTTCCTTATAATCATGTTGGAGAGTTTATTGATAAACAAGATACGATCTTTGCTTATAACCGGACGACTTATTTTAATGATAGTGACCGTACGGCCGATCCGAAGAATCGTTTCAAGAAATACGCTCATGCCCATGCTGTCCCCAGCAATAAAGCCAAATTGGTTTACACGGTGAAAAGCGGGGACGTGATTGGGAAGATTGCCGAAAAATTTAACGTGCGTTTATCCGATTTGAAGTATTGGAACGGGATGACGAAAGACCGAATTAATATCGGGCAGAAACTTACGGTTTACGTGCCGAATAATAAGGTTGACTACTATAAGTCCAAAGTAAATGCCAAATATGCCGGAGTTGCCGCAAATGCCGAGGTCGAGGCAGAACCTTTAACAGAAGGCGAGTTCTTCTACTACACGATCAAGCGAGGCGAGAATCTGTGGTCGATTGCTAAGAAATATCCGGGCGTGTCGAACCGGGACATCATGAAATGGAACGGGTTGACCGACCGATCGGCAAAGAATCTAAAACCGGGACAAAAGTTAAAGATTAAGATTTAATAGTAGAGAATGTGAGATTTTATCTATAAACAGTCAGAGGAAATTTCTTCTGACTGTTTTTTTTATGAGATCATCTCATTTTTGCGGTTTGGAAATTAGGTGATTTCAATCTTGCAATGGCGATGGGCTATCTTTCTGTAAGCACGAGAGAGGTGATGTTTGTATAAAAATAGTTATAAATTTCACTATATAGCATTTGTTTAGTAAAATATATTGTACCTTTGTGAAAATTATAGGTAGAAATTCTCTATAAAAGTTATGAAGATGGGTGTATGTGTAAAATTAAAAATGCTTGTGAGTGCCATGTGTGTGGTTATTCTACTAGCGATGATAGGGTGTAAAAAGGAGATGTATACTCCTGATGAACCTGTGGTTGATCCCGAAAACGTGTTCGATTTCTCGACAAGGGAAAAATACATGTTGCATGTAAAATATGATGTTCCCGAAAATTATAAGGTGTATTTTGAAGTATACACGAAGGATCCGGAACAGTTAGATGCCGACGGACAGGTGGTGAAAAGAGATATAGAGCCTGTTGACGTCGGGTTTACGGATGGAAATGGGGAATATAATCATAAAATAGAGGTTCCCGCAACGGCAAAATACTTGTATATTTATAGTCCTTATGCGGGAGTGCCACGGGTGTTGGTAGCCGAAATTAAGGATGGAGTTTTGTCGGAAGCTGCCTATCCGGACGAGATTGAAGGGGCGAGGTCTATGCTTGGGCGTGCCGGTGATGGCGATTATAAAAATGAGGCTTACAATACGATTACAGGGAAGAAGTTGAGCCGTTTGGGGTATTGGAAGAACGCTAAAGGAGCTTATTCATTGAAGGGAGTCACTTATGATCTTTACGGGCGTCCGGATTATACGAAGGTGGGAGACCGGATAACTGTGTCAAGAGATATATTGAATTTGATAAATCAGACGGTACCGGAAGGTGGAAAGGTGGACCCAAGCTTAATAAGAAATGGGGATATACGTGTAACTAAAAAAGCACATATTGATTTATTTTTAATAGATGAGACAACATCGGCTAACAATACGTTGGCTTATTATTGTTATGAAACCAATAATCCCCCGAAGAAAGAGGTTGATATTAAAGTAAATGATATTGTTATTGCTTTTCCTAATGCCAAGGTTTTGAAACGACATGATTATGAACCTAAAGGAAATAATGGTGCATTGGAAAGAGGGGAAGGAGTTCGTTTACATTATTATAAAGACGGAAAAGATATGGGAGAAGAATTCCCAGAAGGAGTTTCTATCGGTTGGATTATTTATAATCAGGCTTATAGGACAGCTGTGAATGGTAATGCTTTGAATACTGGAGTAAAACACTATTTTGCGGATAAGGATTTGAATGGAAACGGAAAAGGGAATGTGGTTTTATTCAGAAGTGGGGAAAAAGTGATGTTTGGTTTTGAGGATTGGAATGGCGATTATGATTACAATGATGTTGTTTTTTACGTGAAGGCAGATCCGATAGAGGCGATTACTCCGGATATACCTGATGTGAAACCGACGGATCCGGATGATTCGGATATTGTTGCGGAAGTAACTTATCGGGGAATATTGACTTTTGAAGATTTGTGGCCATACCGGGGTGATTTTGATATGAATGACGTGGTGGTTGAATACGAGTCGACAGTTGGTTACAATCAGGCAAATGAGGTGCTTCGCACGATTGATAATTATACGATATTGTGGTCAGGAGCTAGTTATGATAACAGCTTTGCTTATCAATTGGAGGCATTACGTGGAGAGGTGGAAGTGGAGATTTCTTCGTCTTTGGCCGGAAATGGAGGGGCTTTCGTGGACCCAGAAGTTGATCGTGCTACTATTCGTTTGGCGAATAACGTGCGGGCATACGCTAATGAAGATGAAAAGGTGACATTCAAGGTCGTGACGAAATACACCGGACGTAAGATTAACAAGGAGGATTTCGTGTTACCACCTTATAATCCTTTTATCACGACAAGTTCATTGGATAAAGAGGTGCATTTAACAAATATGCGGCCGACAGAGAAGTTGAATAAGGACAATTTGGGGTATGGGAATGATAAATCGGATCCGAGTTCCAATCTTTATTATGTCACCTATGACGAGAATGGCCAACAGATGCCGTTTGCCATTAATATCGTTTATGAGAACAAAGAGGATTTGAATAATTTCGTGATTCCGAAAGAAAAAAGGCATATTGATACTTATTACCCAAAATTCTTGAATTGGGTAAAGACAAAAGGAAAAGAAGATGCTGATTGGTATTTACATCCTAGTGATAAATAAAAAAAACTCCGAGATTTCTCGGAGTTTTTTATTCTTATCTGCGATGTAACAATACAATGTTTTCCACGTGATGCGTGTGGGGGAACATATCTACCGCTTGAACGGCCATTACTTTATAGTCTGCATCCATGAGTGCCAAATCTCGTGCTTGGGTGGCAGAATTACAGCTCACGTAAACGATTCGATCGGGAGCGGCTTTTAATATAGTATCCACGACATCTTTGTGCATTCCGGCACGAGGTGGGTCCGTGATGATCACGTCGGGGTGACCGTGGCGACGGATAAACTCTTCGTTCAGCACGTCTTTCATATCTCCGGCGTAGAATACCGTGTTGTGGATATTGTTGAGTGCCGAATTGATTTTGGCATCTTCAATGGCTTCCGGGACGTATTCGATACCGATAACTTTTTGGGCATTGCGAGCCACGAAGTTGGCAATGGTTCCGGTTCCGGTGTAAAGGTCGTACACGGTTTCCTTTCCGGTCAATCCTGCCAGCTCTCTTGTTTTCGCATACAGGTTATAGGCCTGTTCGGAGTTGGTTTGGTAGAAGGATTTCGGACCGATCTTGAATTTTAAATCTTCCATCTGTTCGAAGATGTGGTCGTTCCCGTGGAAACAGATCACTTCTTGATCGGTGATCGTGTCGTTCATCTTTTCATTGATGACATACATTAAGGAGGTGATTTCGGGGAATTGTTGCACGATAGCATTCAATAGACCTTCCCGTGCCTCCCGATTTTCTTCCCCAAACGTAACGATGACCATAACTTCTCCCGTGGAAGAGGTGCGGATGATAAGAGTACGTAAGAATCCGGCCTGTTCACGAATATCATAAAAACTTAATTCATGTTCGATAGCGTACTCCCGAATAAAGTTACGAACGCCATTTGAAGGTTCGGCCTGCAAATAACATTTCTCGATATCAATAACTTTGTCAAATAAACCGGGAACGTGAAAGCCTACTGCCGGGGTACGGTCTATATCCTGACCGTTGGCAATTTCTTCCCGTGTCAGAAAGCGTTTGTTACAGAAGGTGTATTCCAGCTTATTTCGGTAGTAGGTAGTTTTGGGTGAACCGATGATCGGGGATACGTTTTGTAGTTCTACCTTACCGATTCTTTGCAGGTTGTCGATGATTTCCTGTTGTTTGAACTCGGTTTGTAATTGATAAGGCAGGTTTTGCCATTTGCATCCGCCACATATTCCGAAGTGCGAACAAAAGGGTTCCGTGCGGATGTCGGAGTATTTCCGTACGTTAACAATAAAGCCTTCCAGGAAACTTTTACGTTTCCGGGTGACCTGTACGTCAACGATGTCACCGGGTACGGTGTTCGGTACGAATAATACCTTTTCATCCACGTAAGCGATGGATTTTCCTTCCGCGGCTATTTTTTTTATTTCGATATTTTCCAGTAAGGGCTTTTTACCACGAGCCATATTAATTTTAGATTTTAAATTTTAGATCTGATCAATGAAGTGATTTCATGATTTTTGATTAGGTGATTTAGAATCGCAGAATCGTTCAATCGGAAATCACCTAATTTATTTGTTTTTCAGTTTTTCTTTCAGGATTTTGACACCTTCGGAGGCGCCTTTTTCAATGAACTCGATCTTACTGTTTTTGACACTTTCCGGAATTTTCGGGTCGATCAACAGGATGCGACAACCGGCAGGTGCATAGTGTAACAGGCTGGCAGCCGGATACACGGCTAGCGAGGTCCCGATGATCACGAGAATATCGGCTTGTTGAACGAGTCCTATGGCCGGTTCGATGTTCGGAACGGATTCTCCGAACCAAACAATGTGAGGGCGCAGGATAGAACCGTCCTCGGCTTTTGTTCCTAGCTTTAATTCCCAACCGTCAAGGTCGTATATTAGGTCCGGATTCCGGCTACTTCTGACTTTTTTAAGTTCACCGTGAAGGTGTAATACGTTAGTACTTCCGGCACGTTCGTGCAAGTCGTCAATGTTTTGCGTGATGATCCGGACATCGAAATCTTTTTCGAGTTCGGCAAGCCCGTAATGCCCGGCGTTTGGTTGGGCCTCGTAGAGTTGTTTACGACGCTCGTTGTAAAAACGGTTCACTAATTCCGGGTCACGTTGCCATGCTTCCGGGGTACAAACGTCCATTACATTGTATTCTTCCCATAGGCCGTCGCTGTCTCTGAAGGTACGAATCCCACTTTCGGCACTCATTCCGGCTCCTGTTAAAACGACTAACTTATTCATAATCAAGTTGTATTTTAATCATTGAATTCGATTGCAAGTTAGCTAAAAAAACTTTATTTTCGTAACTTTCAATTTTCAATTTTGTACGGTATGACTTTTGGTATAGCGGATTTAAGTGTTATCCCCATGCGACGGGAAAAATCGGAACGGAGCGAAATGGTTTCTCAGTTGTTGTTCGGGGAGGTGTATGAGGTACTGGAGGAGGAGGATAAATGGCTTAATATTCGCTTGTTACATGATTGTTGTTGTGGATGGATTGATCGTAAAACTTACAAAGAGGTAAGTGAAGAGTTCGCGGAAAAGTACCGGGCTTCCGATCAATTGATCATGAGTGAGGTGTTTAATCTGGTGGTTAAAAAAGGGGATTGGGAGAACAAGATGGTCGTGGCGGGGAGTGTGCTGCCTTTCTACGATGCATATACTAAAAAATTGATGATCGGGGATGAGGAGTATGTCGTGAAGGGTTTTTTACGGGAAGTAGGGATTGAAAGTCTACGGGAATTATTGATTCAATACGCGTTGATGTTCTATAATGCTCCTTATCGTTGGGGTGGGCGAACTCCCAATGGTGTAGACGGTGCCGGATTGGTGCAAATGGCGTATCGTTTGGCGGGAATTACTATCCCGCGGTATATCGAGCAACAAGCCGGCGAGGGACAAGTTTTGTCTTTTCTGGAAGAAGCGCAACCGGGGGATCTTGCTTTCTTTGGTGATTCTTCCGGTGCTGTTACTCATGTCGGTATCTTGTGGGAACAGGGCCGAATTATCCATGCCTCGGGAAAAGTCCGGGTGGATAAAATTGATCATCACGGCATTTTCAATGAAGATTTGAAACGTTACACGCATACACTGAAGGTGGTGAGGCAGATTTTTTAATTCGCTGAAGACGAATTAAAAAGTTGCAGGTTACAAGTTGACAGGTTACAAGTTCTTCTTCAATCTAAAATCATTAAATCATAAATATCCTTGGCTTTCCGGCCCCATGTTAAATAATAGGTCGAGGATGCTGAGGTTGGGGGCGAAAGGGAATCTTTCGGCAAAGGTTTGGTGGTAAGGTTTGGCGACGAAAGGATCTTCTACACGGCGGCGGGAAGGTTTGGGGTGAATAACATCCCGCAAGTCTGTGAGGGTATCGTATGTCGGATAATAGTCTTCTGTGAATTTAATTGACCGTTGGAGTTGCAGGTTATCCATGAGTTCTTTTAGAATCTTGGTATTGAGATCTAACAAGAATTTTTCTTTCCGTTCGAAAAAGTGGATGAAGTTGTCGATGTAATAATCGTAATAGGGAGAATTTTTGTAAGCGGACTCGATTCCTTTGAAATGGAGTTTCTGCCAGTTCGTGGAATAGTCAACCAGTACATCTTTGGTCAATATTTTTATGGATGAGCCTTTCACGACGGGTACGGACAAAGTCATAACCCCGTTGGCAGTCATGATGTCACACCGATTCCGGTAGCTTTGTTTACCATAGCTTTCGTATTGTTCAATCCATATCTCGGTACAATTGTTTATTTTTGTAAAGTATTGAACAGGTGGAAAGTATGCCGTGTTAATTAGTATATTGCTCATGATCCATTTATATTAGCCGGGCAAAGATAAGAATTTTTCAATAAATTGAAAATCTGTGATATTTTGTATGATTAACAAATTTATACTCAAAAAGTATGATTTGTGGTTCAAAAGTTGTATATTGTAACAGGATAGAAAGTTGTCGTATTCGACTCTAACTACCGCAGGTCGATTATATAGAAAGGAGAGGATTTTTTAAGACCTGCAATAGAACAAAAGCCGTAATTCTACGTAACTAATTAGTAATAGTATCACAACCGGAACGTAATATAAAAGTAGTTCATTTGGAAGGGTATTATTACATGATAAATAGAAATAAAATTGATATATGATGCTAAAACTCGTAGAAGAAGATAAATTATTGAAGCCATTTGCAGGAATTATTGAAAAAAGACACCAGCAAGTATTGGCGATGGAACGAGAATTTACTTATCGGACGACTCGTTTGTCCGATTCGTGTAATTCTTATTTGTATTATGGGTTGCATCGAACGAATGAGGGGTGGGTGTTTCGAGAATGGGCGCCGAATGCCACGGCAATCTATTTGTTAGGCGAGTTTAACGATTGGAGAAAGCATCCTGATTATGCCTTGACCAAGGTCGGAGATGGAAATTGGGAGATTAAACTGCCTCTGGGAGCGTTGGCTCACGAGATGCTTTATCGTTTACTCGTGGAGTGGAACGGGGGGAGCGGGGAGCGGTTGCCTTCTCATGTGCGACGAGTGATTCAAGATGAATACACGAAAATATACAGTGCGCAGGTATGGGACCCATTGAATCCCTACCAGATGCGTCATGAAAGACCCAAACGAACAGATTATCCGTTAATTTACGAGGCTCATATCGGGATGTCAACGGAGCATCGGAGAGTATCGACTTTTACGGAATTCCGTTTATTTGTGCTACCGCGTATTGTTGATCTAGGTTATAACACCATACAGTTGATGGCCGTGCAGGAACATCCTTATTATGGTTCGTTCGGTTATCAAGTGGCGAATTTCTTTGCCGTGAGTTCCCGTTTCGGGACACCGGATGAGTTGAAAGCCTTGATCGACACCGCTCATAGTATGGGAATCCGGGTGATTATGGATATTGTCCATTCGCATGCGGTGAATAACGAGGAAGAAGGATTGAGTCGCTTTGATGGTAGTTACGATCAATATTTTTACCCGGGCGAGAGAGGATATCATCCTTTGTGGGGGTCTCGTTGTTTTGACTACGGAAAACATGAAGTGTTGAATTTCTTACTCTCGAATTGTAAATATTGGTTAGAGGAATTCCGTTTCGACGGTTATCGTTTTGACGGGATTACCAGTATGTTGTACTGGGATCATGGAATCAATAAGGATTTCACGGAGTATAGCTTGTATTATGATGGAAACCAGGACGAGAGTGCAATTACCTATTTGGCATTAGCTAACCGGGTGATTCATCAAGTCGATCCTGAGGCGATCACGATTGCCGAAGACATGAGTGGGATGCCGGGTGTTGCCAGTCCTTTGGAATATGGCGGTATGGGTTTCGATTACCGGATGAATATGGGAACTCCGGATTACTGGATCAAGCTATTGAAAGAGAAACGGGATGAGGAATGGCACGTCGGAGATCTTTTTTACGAGTTGACAAACAAGCGGGAAGAGGAACGTACAATTAGTTACGCGGAAAGTCATGACCAGGCGTTGGTGGGTGACAAGACTATATTTTTCCGTTTAGTGGATAAGGCAATATATACCTCAATGAGTGTGTTTGACAAGAGCGTGATTATTGATCGGGGAATGTCACTTCATAAAATGATTCGCTTGGTTACTATCGGAACTGCTGCCGACGGTTACTTGAATTTCATGGGAAATGAATGGGGACACCCGGAATGGATTGATTTCCCGAGAGAGGGTAACGGGTGGAGTTACGATCATGCCCGGCGTTTATGGAGTCTGGTAGATGATGAAAATCTTCGGTTTCGCTTTTTGAATGTGTTCGATAAGTCGATGATTCAGATGGTGAATGATACGCGTGTTTTTCACTGGCGTCCGGAACCGTTGGTGCGGGATAACGAGCGTCAGGTGCTTATTTTTACCCGCGGAGATTATTTGTTCGTGTTCAATTTTAACCCGGAAAAGTCATTCCCGGATTACGTTTTTGACGCACCTTCCGGAAAATACACGATGATATTGAACACGGATAACAGGAATTTTGACGGATTGGGACGAATTGATGAGAAGATTGAACACTTTACCCGATACGTTTCTCCGGGCAGGGGACAGTTAAGTTTGTATATACCTGCGAGGACGGGATTTGTATTAAAGCGTTCATAAATATATGGGATTTATGATTTACGATTTGGGTGTTGAGGTAATTGTTGAATCATAAATCTAAAATTTAAAATCTAAAATTAGATTATGAGTTATTTAAATTTCAACAAAGAAGAATTGGTAAATCTGGAATATTCTTTGAAGAGAGAAGTTTTATCAACGAATAGAGCCGGGGGGTATTCTTCGACAACGGTCGTATGCTGTAACACGAGGAAGTATCATGGACTACTTGTATTGCCGATCTCGGAGTTCGGGGGAGAGAATCATGTATTACTTTCCTCTTTGGATGAAACGGTTGTTCAACACGGGCAATCTTTTAATTTGGGGATCCATAAATATCCCGGGGTATATGAACCGCGGGGACATAAATATATCGTGGATTTGGAATACGATCCGCTATTCACGTTGACTTACCGGGTGGGAGGCGTTGTGTTGAAGAAAGAGATTCTGATGGTGCATAATGAGGCTCAATTGATGATTCGTTATACATTGGAAGATGCTCATTCGGAAACGTACTTGCGGTTGAAACCGTTTCTGGCTTACCGGAACGTTCACGCTTTGAGCAAGGCGAACATGATGGCAAACACGAAATTCGATCACGTGGAAAATGGTATACGTTCGAAATTGTATGTCGGTTTTCCGGCTTTGAATATGCAGTTGAGCAAGGCGAACGAGTTTGTACCCGTGCCTGATTGGTATTATAATATAGAGTACTTGGAGGAAAAGAACCGGGGATATGATTATAAGGAAGACTTGTTTGTTCCCGGTTATTTTGAGGTACCGATTAAAAAAGGGGAAAGCATTATATTTTCAGCCTCAACCGAAGAGGTAAAGCCTTCCACGCTGAAACGTAAATTCCAGCAAATGGAAAATAAACGGGAGCGTCGGGATGATTTCGAAAGTTGTTTGACTTATTCGGCATCCCAGTTTATTGTTCATGAAGGCAAAGATACGGAGGTTGTTGCCGGTTATCCGTGGTTCGGGCGCTGGGGACGCGACACGTTTATTGCCCTTCCGGGTTTGACATTGGCAGCCGGGGGAGATTTGAGAAATTGTAAAGAAGTACTTGACACGATGGTTCGTCAGCTACACGATGGTTTGTTCCCGAACATCGGTAAAGGGGATAAGGCTGCTTACAATTCGATAGATGCCCCCATGTGGTTCTTTTGGGCCGTGCAGGAGTACGATAAAGCGTTAGGAGAGCCGGGGACGGTATGGAAAAATTATGGAAGTAAAATGAAATCAATCCTGACAGCTTTTCGAGAGGGTGTGAATCCCGGGTTGAGAATGGATGCGAATGGTTTGATCTGGGCCCGACAACCCGGAAAAGCACTGACATGGATGGATGCTGTTGTGCGGGGTGTTCCCGTGACCCCGAGAGCCGGTTATGCCGTGGAGATCAATGCTCTTTGGTACAATGCGGTTTGTTACATGCTGAAATTAGCTGAAGAGGCAAAAGATAATACTTTTATAAAGGAATGGAAGGATATGCCCGAATTGATTCGTACTTCATTCGTGGAAACATTCTGGAACGAGGAAAAGGGATATTTAGCTGATTATGTGGATGAAAAAGGGCAGAATTTGGATGTGAGACCTAATCAGGTATTTGCTTGTTCCTTAACTTATTCCCCGATCACGGATGATATGAAGGAGAGGGTTCTGAAAGTGGTTACCCGTGAGTTGTTGACCCCGAAAGGCTTACGAACTTTGTCTCCAAAAAATCCGAAATATCACGGGCATTATGAAGGCAATCAGGATGAGCGGGACAACGCTTATCATCAGGGAACCGTGTGGCCTTGGTTAATCGGTGCGTATATAGAGGCAAATCTTAAACTTTACGGGAAACAGTTCTTGCCGGAGGCAAAAGAATTGTTGGAAGGATTTGAAGAAGATATGGCACTTTACGGTTTGTGTTCGATTGCTGAAGTGTATGATGGCGATCCACCACATCATCCGAATGGAAGTATTTCCCAGGCATGGAGTGTCGGAGAGGTACTTAGGAGTATGAAATTGATAAGGAAATATGAAAATTAATCGAATTAGACCATTTCCGAATTTGCAAATTAATATATTATGAGCATAAGAGTATTGATGTTTGGGTGGGAATTTCCACCGCATATTGCAGGGGGCTTGGGAACGGCCAGTTACGGGTTGACGAAAGGCTTGGCGAAACATGGCGTCAAGGTGATGTTCGTCATGCCGAAGGCCGGAGGTGATGAGGATCAAAGCGTCGTGAAAATCATTAATGCGAGTGATGTCGAAATGATGAGCGAGTATTCAAATTTAGATGAATACTGGCAGAATGTAAACTTTATGGAGATCGGTTCGAATCTTGTCCCCTATCTGGACCCGGAAACCTTCGAAAGAACGGTAAAGGAGACCATCAAGACGGGGGAACATTCAGAGCATATCGTTTTCCGTAACAAGTTCCAATTTTCCGGTAAATACGGAACAAACCTGATGGAAGAAGTTGCCCGTTACGCCATGGTGGCAGGGACGATAGCGGCACAACAGGATTTTGATATTATCCACGCGCATGACTGGCTGACCTATTCGGCCGGGATTGTGGCGAAGAAAGTTTCGGGTAAACCGTTGGTGATCCATGTACATGCCACGGAATTTGACCGAAGTGGGGAGAATGTCAACCAGCAGGTGTATGATATAGAGAGGCGTGGAATGGAGGCTGCCGACCGGGTGATTACAGTGAGTAATCTGACACGAAATATCGTGATCAATCGTTACGGGATTAATCCGGATAAGGTAGTGACAGTCCATAACGCTGTGGATTTTCAAACACGTGAAGATGTTGAAGTTGATCGTGGAGTGAAAGAAAAGGTGGTTACTTTTTTGGGTAGAATTACTTTCCAGAAAGGACCGGAGTATTTTATCGAAGCGGCGAACAAGGTATTGAAACGTTTCCCGAATGTCCGGTTTGTTATGGCCGGTAGCGGTGACTTGTTCAATCGCTCTGTTCGGCGTGTGGCACAATTGAAAATAGCCACGAAGTTTCACTTTACCGGGTTCTTACGAGGTGATGATGTTCAGAAGATGTTCTTGTATAGTGACGTGTACGTGATGCCTTCTGTGTCCGAGCCTTTCGGAATTTCTCCATTGGAGGCGATGCGTGCGGGAGTTCCCACGATTATTTCCAAACAGTCCGGGGTAGCGGAAGTCTTGAAACATTCTATAAAAGTTGATTATTGGGATGTTGATGCACTGGCTGATGCTATATATGGTCTGTTAGCTTATCCGGCTTTAGGTAAAATGGCCGGAGAAGAAGGATTGGACGAGGTGAACCAGTTAAAATGGGAGAATGCAGCGTTGAAAGTAGAGGAAGTGTACAAGGACGTATTGGGAGTTTAGAGTTTAAAATTTAAAATGTAAAATTATGAAAAAGACATTATGTTTTTATTTCCAGATACATCAACCCGTAAGATTAAGAAGGTATCGTTTTTTTGATATAGGTAAACGTCATGATTATTTTGACGAGTATGTGAATCGTTCCACGATACGACGAGTGGCAGAGAGATGCTATTTGCCGATGAATCATTTGATCATGGATTTGATCAAGCGTTACGGAACGAATTTTAAGGTGAGTTTTTCTATTTCCGGTTCGGCATTGGAACAATTTGCTCTTCATGCCCCGGAAGTGATTGAAAGTTTCAAGGAATTGGCAAAGACCGGTAGCGTGGAG
The DNA here is from genome assembly GCF_040920905.1 of Butyricimonas sp. RTP31003st1_G1_RTP31003_210430. Lineage (NCBI taxonomy): Bacteria > Pseudomonadati > Bacteroidota > Bacteroidia > Bacteroidales > Odoribacteraceae > Butyricimonas > Butyricimonas sp. RTP31003st1_G1_RTP31003_210430. Next base: position 53,659 of record NZ_JBCOSQ010000024.1, read on the forward strand.
TTTTTGGCCGAGACATACGCTCACTCTTTGGCATCCTTGTCTGATACCGATGAATTCGAGAGACAAGTACAGCGCCATGCAGCTAAAATGGAAGAGTTGTTCGGGCAGAAGCCGGTGACGTTGCGAAATAGTTCGTTGATTTATTCCGATCAGATCGGGGAGCGAGTGGCTGCCATGGGATTTGAATCTATGCTGACTGATGGGGCAAAGCATGTGTTGGGGTGGAAGAGTCCGAATTTCGTTTACACGAACGTGATGAATCCCCGGTTGAAACTGTTATTGAAAAATTCCCGGTTGAGCGACGACTTGACCCTGCGTTTTTCAGATCATAGCTGGCATGAATGGCCTCTCACGGCAGATAAATATGCCCGTTGGTTAAAAGATAGCACGCAAGATAGTGAGATCGTGAATTTGTTTATGAACTACGAAACGTTTGGTGAAAACCAATTGGCAGAGACCGGAATTTTCGAGTTTATGCGTTCTTTACCCGAATATATATTCTCGACAACCGATTTTGAATTCCTGACCCCGAGTGAGGCGGTGAAAAAACATCAGCCGGTGGCTCCTTTACACGTGCCTTACCCGATTTCATGGGCGGATGAAGAAAAGGATATTACCGGATGGTTGGGAAATGAGTTACAAAATGAGGCTTTTGAAGAGCTATTCAAAATACAACCTAAAGTGGAAGCATTAAATGATCCGGAGCTGAACGAGGATTACTCTCGCTTGCAGGCTAGTGATCATTTCTATTATATGAGGACGAAACTGTTCTCCGATAACGACTACCATCGTTACGTTTCACCTTATGAAACCCCGTATGAAGCATTCATAAATTATATGAATGTGTTGAGTGATTTTGTCGCACGTGTGGAAGATATGGAAAAAATGCGTAATATTGCGGGCAATAAAATCACCGAAGAAGAGAAAAGTCCGGAAAAAAAGAAACGGACTCCTCGTGTAAAAAGTGCGGAGAGTGCTGCGAAGGCGACGAAAAAGGTGAGTACTAAGGAGAAACAAGTGAAGTCAAAACATTAAAAATTAAATATGAGTAATTTGGAATTGAAAGATCCCACCTATTTGTTCGAGGTAAGTTGGGAAGTATGTAATAAGGTTGGGGGAATTCACACGGTAATTTCAACAAAGGTGTTGAGTTTGGCCGGGGAATTCAAAAACAACCATATATTGATCGGCCCGGACGTGTGGCGGTATAATGAACCGAATCCGGAATTCACGGAAGATGCCCATTTGTTTAAATCGTGGCGGGTGAAAGCGGCACAGGAGGGATTGCGTATTAAGGTAGGGCGATGGAATGTAGCCGGTAACCCTGTGGCTATTTTGGTAGATTTCACCTCTTTTATTCCCCAGAAGGATCAGATATTGACTTCTTTCTGGGAGAAGTTTCAGGTGGATTCGTTAACCGGACAATGGGATTACATCGAACCCGTGTTATTCGGTTACACGGCGGGAAAAGTGATTGAGAGTTTTGTTCGTTACCATATATCTCCTCGTCAGCGTATTATTGCCCAGTTCCACGAATGGATGACGGGAAGCGGTATGTTGTACCTGAAAAATGCCCTTCCACAAGTGGGATGCGTGTTCACCACTCATGCCACCGTGTTAGGACGTAGTATTGCCGGGAACGGCTTGCCTCTTTATGATCCGATGAAGGATTACAATCCGGTGGAAACGGCCCATCGTTTTGGCGTGGATTCCAAACAATCCCTGGAAAGTAAGGCGGCGGAATGGGCGGATTGTTTCACGACGGTCAGTGACATTACCGCGAAAGAATGTGAACATTTCTTGGGTAAGCAAGTGGATCTTGTCACCCCGAATGGTTTCGAGAACAGTTTCACCCCCAGCGAGGAGGATTATCCCGCCAAGCGTCAGCAAGGACGTGAAAAACTGTTGAAAGTGGCGCAGGCTTTATTGGGCCGGGCGGTTGCGGAAGATGCTTTAATCGTGGGTATCAGTGGACGTTACGAGTTTAAAAATAAGGGCTTGGATGTGTTTGTTGAAGCACTGGGGCGTTTGAACCGGGATGTAGATAATAAACGGGATATTTTGGCGTTTATTCTGGTGCCGGCAGGACATAAGGGGGCAAATCTGGAATTACTGAATAATTTGGAACGTCCTTACCAGGCGATCGAAATCACACATCCTTACGTGACACATGAATTATCGGACCCGCAAAATGATCCGGTATTGCGTAAGATTGAGGAACAACAATTATCGAATCAACCGGGGGACCGGGTGAAGGTCTTTTTCTCTCCAAGCTATTTGAATGGTAATGACGGTGTGTTTAACATGCCTTATTATGATTTGCTTGTGGGAATGGATTTGACCGTTTTCCCCTCTTATTACGAGCCTTGGGGATACACGCCTTTGGAGAGTCTGGCATTTAAAGTTCCGACGATCACGACAACTTTGGCCGGTTTCGGCTTGTGGGTTGAGTCCTATTATAAAAAAGCACACCCGGGAATTGAGGTGATTGAACGGGATGACCGGAATAACGAAGAAGTGGTCGAGAAAATTGCCGATAAAATAAAAGCGATTGCCGGACTAAACAAAAAAGAGTACCAAGCTGTAGCCAAGAATGCCAAAGAGGTATCGAAGATTGCACTTTGGGAAAATTTGGTTTCATATTACAAGAAGGCTTATCAGATCGCGATAGATAAAGTAAACGGACGGGTGAATGAAATTCCGATTGTGGAAGAGGAACAATGGTCATTCATAGAGAAAAAGACGGCAACAAATGTTCCGAACTGGATCAGCGTGATTATCCATCGTTCAATTCCGGTCAAATTGAGTGCCTTGGAAGAGTTGGCGAATAATTTGTGGTGGTGTTGGAACGAGGAGGCCGTTGATTTGTTTAAAAGCATCGATCCTTTACAATGGATGTTGACACGGCATAACCCGATAGCGTTATTGGATAAGATTTCTTTGAATCGCTATAAAGAATTGGAGAATGATGAGGAGTTTGTTGCCCGTCTGGCAGCCGTGTACGCTAAATTCTCCCAATACATGGAGGAGAAAAAGCAAATGAATGATCCTTCCATTGCTTATTTTAGTATGGAGTACGGGTTACACGCTTCTCTGAAAATCTATTCGGGAGGTCTTGGCGTGTTGGCCGGAGATTACTTGAAAGAGGCTAGTGACAAAAAAACAAAGATCACGGGTATCGGCTTGTTGTATCGTTACGGTTATTTCACCCAAAAATTCTCTGCCGCGGGTAATCAAGAGGCTGAATATGAGGCTCAGGATTTCACGAAGATACCGGTATCTCCGGCTCGGGATGCTGAAGGCAATTGGTTGACAATCAGTCTTTCATTTCCTGGACGCGAGGTGTATGCCCGAATCTGGCAGGTAAATGTCGGACGGGTGGAATTGTATCTGTTGGATACGGATTTCGAGGATAACCAGGAAGGGGACAGGAGCATCACGCATTACTTGTATGGAGGAGATTGGGAAAATCGTTTGAAACAGGAAATTTTGCTGGGTATCGGGGGAATCCGGGCCTTGCGGAAATTGAATATCCAGGCGGACGTGTACCATTGTAATGAGGGACATGCGGCATTTACCGGGTTGGAAAGATTGCGGGAATACGTGGCGGAAGATCAACTTTCATTTACCGAAGCCATGGAAGTTGTTCGGGCGTCTTCGCTTTTCACCACGCATACGCCGGTTCCGGCAGGACATGATTCATTTACAGAAAACCTGTTGAAAAACTACTTCTGGTTTGTGGCTGAACGTTTGAAAATCACGTGGGAACAGTTGCTTGGGTTAGGACGTGTAAATGCGAATGATCCGAACGAGAAATTCTCCATGAGTTTTCTGGCAGCGAACTTATCGCAGGAGGTGAACGGGGTTAGCTGGTTGCACGGGAAAGTCAGTCGGGATATATTCAAGAATTTATGGCCGGGATATATGCCGGAAGAGTTACACATCAGTTATGTAACCAATGGAGTGCATTACCCGACTTGGGCGGCTCCGGAATGGAAGAAAATACAGATGAGCGTGTTTGGTGAGAAATTCAAGACTCATCATTACGATAAAACGTGTTTTGAAGGAATCTACCAAATTCCGGATCAGATGATTAAAGAGGTTCGTATGGTTTTACGAAGTCGCTTGATCCGTCATATAAAGCATCGTTTGGCTGACGAGAAGAGTACGGCTTATTTCACGCCGCGCCAAATCGTGGAGATTCAAGACACCTTGCGGGATGATATTCTGACCATAGGTTTTGCTCGTCGTTTCGCTACTTACAAACGGGCTCATTTGCTATTCAGTAATCTGGATCGTTTGAATGAGATCGTGAATAATCCGGATCGTCCGGTCCAGTTTATTTTCGCGGGGAAAGCTCACCCGGCAGATCAGGCCGGTCAGGATTTGATCAAGCGGATTGTGGAGATCTCCAAATACCCGCAGTTCTTGGGTAAAATATTATTCCTTCCGAATTACGACATGGACTTAGCGCGTCGTATGGTGCAAGGGGTGGACGTGTGGATGAATACCCCGACTCGTCCGCAGGAGGCTTCCGGTACGAGTGGAGAGAAGGCTGCCATGAATGGAGTCATGCATTTTAGCGTGTTAGATGGTTGGTGGGTTGAAGGCTACCAGAAAGATGCGGGTTGGGCGTTACCGATGGAAAGGACCTACGAGAACCAGGAATTCCAAAACGAGTTGGATGCCGAGTTGATCTATAATATTATCGAATCGGAAATCGCCCCGGCGTTCTATGATCGGGGAGAGAACGGAATCTCCGGTAAATGGTCGGGATTCATCAAAAACACGATTGCTAAGGTGGCATCAAACTTCACGAGTAATCGGATGCTGACGGATTACGAGGATAAGTTCTATATACCGATGTCTCGCCGTTTCCATCGTTTGAGTGAGAACAACTATGCTTTAGCCACGCAGATTGCTGAGTGGAAGAGGAAAGTTAGCCGGGAATGGGAATCCGTGCAGGTGGATGCATTGATTCTTCCCGATAAATCGAAACAGATTATCTCTTTGGGTAAATCTTACCAGGGGAAAGTGGTACTTGATCTGGGAGAGTTGTCTATTGATGACATCGGGGTCGAATTGGTTGCCATGATGAAAAAGGACGAGAAGATCGAGGTGTGTTTCACACAGGAATTCGTACCCGTCTCTTTCGAGAACGGGAAGGCCATGTATTCCATTGAAGTGACTCCCGATGATCCCGGAATCTTTATGCTGGGATTGAGAATATTCCCGAAGAATATATTACTTCCTCACAGACAGGATTTTGCTTTGGTGAAATGGGTGTAGGATAGTATCGGGTATATACTAATAAAAATGCGGCTCCAAGTTCAATATAGGACTTTGGAGCCGCATTTTGTTTTAATTGTCCTTATTAGTAAGGAGTTTACGATAAACATTCCCTATTAATAGGGATTGTTGTAAATTGATCTGCCGTATACTTTTGCACGACTATTTAATGTTTTTAGTGTTCATTCATTAAAATATTCTTTAGAATACTAATTATTAATTAATTCGTGTATGTTATGAAGTGTTTTTATATTTGGATCTATTTTATTGTTGGAAATATTCTTTTCTCTAACGGGCAGACGATTTCCGGGATCGTGAAAGATTCCTCTGATAACACGCCTATTGCGGGAGTAAATATTGTTATACATTCTCTAAAGAAGGGGACGGGGACAAATGCCAAGGGCGAGTTCTTTTTTAAAAATATTCCTACTGGGGAGTACGAACTCTATTTTTCGTTCGTGGGTATGAGAGATGTCATCAAGAAAGTGAAGGTCGAGGCGAACAAAGAATTGAAGTTGGATGTTTATATGCAGGTAGATATGAAATCTCTAGACCAAGTGGTCGTTGCAGCTAAAGGGGAAAGAAAAGAGATCCATGACGTGAAACGTCAGGGGACTCCAGTTGCCGTTATTGATGGAAAACAGTTGGCAGGACGTGGAACCACGATCACGGAGGTATTGAATCACCAAACAGGGGTGAAATTACGACAAACAGGCGGTGTCGGTAACCAAACAAAAGTTAATATCCGGGGATTGGAAGGAAATAGAGTTCAGATATACATGGACGGTTATGCCTTGAATACCCCGGATGGTAGTTTTTCCATTAATGATATTCCTTTGCAATTCATCGATCGCATCGAGATATACAAGGGGATTGTTCCGCCTGAATTCGGGGGAGATGGATTAGGAAGTGCGATTAATGTGGTGACGATAGATGCCGAACATGGATATTATGATTTGTCGTATAGCTACCAGTCTTACGGTGTGCATAATCCTACTGCTTGTATTTCTCATTATTTTGATAAAGCGAATATGGCTTTTACGCTTTTTGCGGGAGGAACCTTTGCTAAAAATGATTACACGATCACTTCTCCCTATGTCAATGATTTGAAAATCAAACGGGATCATGACCAGTTGAAAATGGGGGAATTCGGGGCGACGCTTAAATTTCTGGATCATTATTTTGACAAGGCCGAGTTGGAATTTGTCGGGTATTACAGTTATAAAGAAACCCAGGGAGTACAAACAAATATCCGTCATGCCCGGACAAAAATCTGGACAGTCGGTGTAAATCCCAAGCTGGAGAAAAAACATTTTTTGCATGAGAAATTGGATTTAAAATTCAATGGAATGGTTACTTATACTCATACTGCTTTAATCGATACTTCGTCCTTCCTTTATGATTTTTATGGTGATCGTGTTCCCAACACGTATGGCGGAGAAGTGGGATATGTCCCGAACTTGTCGGATGACGGGATGATGGATTATCGTTATAACTTGAACTTGCAATATCATTTGGTCCCGAACAAAATGCTGGTCAATATTAATAATGATTTCCGTTACGTGAGCAATGAAACCCGGGACACTGTTGCCGATCGATTTCTGAAAAAGGATTATAGCGGTTTGAAATCAAATATATCGGGAATGATCAGTTCTATCGCTTTACAGAATAAGTGGTTTCAAGGACGTTTGACGTCAGTTCTGACGGGACGGCATTATTATTATCATTTAGGGGGGAAAACTGTGAACTTGGCTTATCCGGGGGATGCCGTTCCGGCAGAGACGGATAAATCTGATCAGTATTGGGGATACAGTCTTGCTTTGAAATACGATTTATCTTCTCATTGGTTGGTGAAGTTTGCCTTGGAACATAACTTTCGCCTTCCTCGTTACGAGGAGGCTTTGGGAGATCGTGTAACGACGTTGACAAGCACGGAGTTAAAAGCCGAACAAGCTAATAATTATAATCTGGGTATCATGTTTGACCGTTATTATAACGCGAATTCCCGTTTACAATTCGAGTCGAACGGTTATATAATGAAAGTGAAGAACATGATGTATTTGACCTCTGTTGTGGGGTATTCCAAATACCAGAATCTGGGTGAGGCTTTGTTGTACGGGGTGGACGGTGAAATCAAATGGGATATTAATCGTAATTGGTTTGTATCATTTAATGCTACCTGGCAGAAATCATTGGATTATTCAAGATATATAGCGGGAACAAACACCGAAAGTGAGACCTATAAAATGCAATTGCCTCATATCCCGATTCTCTTTTTCAACTGGATGCTGGATTACCGGAAGGATAATCCCTTTGGTGGTAAAGGACAGTATGCCAGAGCGTATTACGAGGGCGGCTACACGGATAAATACTATTATGGATACGAGCTTAGTCGCAATCAGGATTATAAAATACCTTCTACTTGCCTGCATACGGTCGGGATGGAGTACGGAATCATGAACCGGAAAATTTTGTTTGGCGTGGAATGTCATAATCTGTTTGATACGGATGAGATGACTAATTTTAATTACCCGTTGGCGGGGCGGACGATCATGGCTAAGATTCGGTTCACGACGTTAAAATGGTGATGTGCCTGAGAATTTTAATTGAAATATATAAATAAAGTAAATCACAATGAAAAACAATCTTTTTATTCTGGGGGCTTTTCTATGTACAGCCTTGTTTGTAACGTCATGTACGGATGACAACAAAAATGATGATGATAACGATGGTAAAGCGTCGATCATCGTGGGTATTAACATGCAGCCACAGGCGGATATGGGATATATCGTACCGATACAGGATATGAATGTCGGAACGATGTCTTACACGAATGCGGTTGAAACCAAAATTACTCCTTATTTGATGTCTTATAATGATTGGGTGTTCTACGTGCCGGGGACTTCGGAGGGAACGATTATAAAATATTCCCGACAAGATAATGGGACCTTGAAAGTGGAAGGACGTTTGGAAGTGGCAACGGCTGCTCCCATGTGTGCTTCTATTGCTTTCGTTTCGACTACGAAAGCTTATGCATCCGCTCCGAACGATAACAAGATCATTATATTTAATCCAACAACCATGGTAAAAACAGGGGAAATTAATGTTGCCAAGCCTGAGTATGGGCTTGACGGAAGTAGTACTCCGAACCCACTGGGACTGATCTTGCGGGATGGGAAACTCTATGTCGGGTGTGGTGAATTTGACCAGATGCCTATTTGTAAAAGTGGTGCGCATATTTTGATCATTGATGAGGCAACCGATACGCCGGAAAAGATTATTCATGACATGAGACTTTCCGCGGCATCTATTTTTGATTGCGGTATGTTTATTGATGAAAAAGGGGATCTTTACGTGACTTGTTGGGGATCTTATGGTTATGTCCCGGATCAGAAATTCGGATTGTTACGAATTAAAAAAGGAGCGACGGAATTTGATCCGGAGTACTGTTTTAATATGAGTGACATGAACGTGGAAGGAGTTCAAGGGGGTAAATTGCAATATTCTATTTCTAACTTTTATGCCGGGAATGGAGAATTGTACGTTTTAGCTTATTGTCCGGCATTTGCTAGTGCCAGTCCTGATTACATCAACGAGAAGACAAATTACTGTTTGAAAGCTGATTTATATAATTGTACGATGAAAGCCTTGAATCTTCCTCGCACGAATGGATATAGTTGTGCAATAAATAAATACGGGGACGACATTCTTTTTGGTTTGGCAACGGAACAAAATGGAACGGGAATTTTCACCTATAATCGCAAAACTGATCAATGTAGTTCTGCTCCGATCGTGAAAATGCAGGGAACCCTTATGGATATTCTCGTGTTTGAATAATAATCTGTATTTTTCAATAGCTCGGGGCTTTCCACTTTTCATAAACTGGAAAGCCCTCTTGCTTAGCCGATCTTTTTATTTTGCCCGGTATTTGTTGTCCCGGAGAATAGTCAACACTTTTTCTTTTACTTCCCCTTGGATGATAATTTCTCCATCCTTCACGGAGCCGCCCACGCCACATTTGTTTTTTAGTAGCTTGGCCAGTTCTTTCAGATCCTCTTCCGTACCCACGAAACCTTGTACGAGGGTGACAGTTTTGCCCTTGCGTTGTTTGGAATCGAGAGTCACCCGCAGGTTTTGTTTTTCCGGGGCTAGGGTTTCCTGCTCTTCTTCTTGATTGTATTCGTATTGGTAATTCGGATTCGTGGAGTAAACCACGTTAATCCGCTCTTTTTTATCGTTTTTATTGCCCATGATGTCTGTATAATTTGTTTTCGGGAACAAAAATAGCAATATTACTCGGATTGTCACGAAATGGCGTGAGTTTTCCGATATGACAGATTGTAGGAAGTTACTTTACTTTGTGTGTTCGGTTTGGGGCGAGTTAAGCGGGAGATAAGGAACGATAAGCGAATGACAGACGTTCCCCCTTCGTTTCATTGTCGTTTGAGGACTGGCTTTGTAATATCGGGGAAGTATGCGTGAATTTCTGGTGGCGTTTGATCTTTTGATTACTTCTAATTGATCTTGTCATTAATCGAAATAAAAATTGTTTTTTCCAAGGGGTTCGTTATCTTTGCGGCTTGAAATCGAAAACGATAGCGGGGTTGAAATAAGTAGAATAGATTAACCTATAGACTATGAATAAAATTTTAAGTAAGACTTATTTTTCAGAAAAAGTTGTAAAGCTGGAAGTTGAGGCACCATTGATAGCAAAGGCCCGTAAACCGGGTAATTTCGTGATTGTACGCGTGGGAGAGAAGGGCGAGCGGATGCCGTTGACCATTGCTGATGCTAATTTGGAAAGAGGAAGTATTACATTGGTGGTACAAGTGATGGGAGTGTCTTCCCGGAAATTGTGCGCTTTGGAAGTGGGGGATTATATCACGGATTTGGTAGGTCCTCTCGGAAAACCGACTCATATCGGGAAGGTAGGAACCGTGTTGGCTTGTGGTGGTGGTGTTGGCGTGGCTCCTCTACTGCCCATCGTGCGAGCTTTCAAGGAGGCAGGAAACAGGGTGGTTTCAGTAATTGCCGGACGTAATAAGGATCTGGTGATTCTGGAAGATGAAATACGGGCTTCTTCGGATGAAGTGATTATCATGACGGATGACGGGAGCTATGGAAAAAAAGGTCTGATCACGGAAGGTATGGAAGAGGTGATCAAACGTGAGAAAGTAGATTTGGCCGTGACCATCGGACCGGCAATCATGATGAAATTCTGCGAGAGACTGACTCGTAAATATGATATCCCGACAGTGGCCAGTTTGAACGCGTTGATGGTGGACGGAACCGGAATGTGTGGAGCTTGCCGGGTAACCGTGGGGGGAAAGACCCGCTTTACTTGCGTTGATGGACCGGAGTTCGATGCACACCTGATTGATTTTGACGAGATCTTGTCTCGGTTAGGTGGATTCAAGGATGCCGAGGTGGCCAAATTGCATGATGTTGAGGTAAAACAAGAGGAATCCGAACATACTCATGGCGTGAGCGACCGGAACGAACCTTGGCGTCAGGAATTGCGTCAGAAGGTGGCTGGGAAGGAACGTACTTCTATTGAACGTGTTCACATGCCCGAAACCGCACCGGAAGAACGTATCAAGAGTCAGCGTATAGAAGTGAATCAAGGCCTGACGGCCGATATGGCTATGCGGGAGGCTACCCGTTGTATGGATTGCGTGACCCCGACTTGTATGGAAGGTTGTCCCGTGGGCATTGATATTCCCGGATTCGTGAAAAACATTGAGAGAGGTGAGTTTTTGCAGGCCGCTGCCGTGCTGAAACGCACGAGTGCTTTACCCGCAGTTTGCGGTCGGGTTTGTCCTCAAGAAAAACAATGTGAATCCAAGTGTTTTTATTTACAGAAATTGAAGAAACCGTCGGTTGCTATCGGTTATCTGGAACGTTTTGCATCGGATTTCGAGAGAGAATCCGGGCATATTACCGTGCCGGAAGTTGCCCATGCCAATGGAATTAAAGTTGCTGTTATCGGTTCCGGACCTTCCGGGTTATCGTGTGCAGGAGACTTGGCAAAATTGGGTTACGATGTAACCGTGTTCGAGGCGTTGCACGAGATCGGCGGTGTGTTGAAATACGGTATTCCTGAATTCCGTTTGCCGAATAGTGTGGTAGACGTGGAGATTGATAATCTGAAGAAGATCGGCGTGAAATTCGTTACCAACTTTATCGTGGGAATGACGGATTCCGTGGAAGATTTGAAGGCGGAAGGTTTCAAGGCTTTCTACGTGGCTTCAGGAGCCGGACTTCCCCGGTTTATGAATATTCCCGGAGAAAATTATAACGGTATCCTTTCTTCCAACGAGTACTTGACCCGGGTAAATCTGATGGGTGCCGATAGTGAAGATTCCGATACTCCGGTATATCGCGGAAAGAACGTGGTAGTCGTGGGTGGTGGTAACACGGCAATGGACTCCGTGCGTACGGCAAAACGTTTGGGTGCGGAACGTGCCATGATCGTTTATCGTCGGAGCGAGGAGGAAATGCCTGCCCGTCTGGAAGAGGTGAAACATGCCAAGGAAGAGGGATGCGAGTTTATCACGTTGACTAATCCGGTGGAATATATTGCCGACGAACGGGGACGTGTGAAACAGGTACGGGTGCAGAAGATGGCTTTGGGTGAACCGGATGCTAGTGGACGCCGTAGTCCCGTGCCGGTGGAAGGTTCCGAGTACACGATTGATGCAGACGTGGTGGTTGTAGCCGTGGGGGTTTCTCCTAACCCGATTGTTCCGAACTCCGTGAAAGGATTGGAAATTTCACGTAAAGGTACGATCGTGGTGAATGACGAAACGATGCAGTCTAATTTGTCAGAGTTCTTTGCAGGGGGAGATATTGTGAGAGGTGGAGCAACGGTAATTTTGGCTATGGGTGACGGTCGTCGGGCTGCCAAACATATAGATGAGATGTTCAAAGCGAACTAGAATAGAATTTATTGTTACCTATAAAAGAACGAGGCTGTCTAACTTTTTTATTGTTAGACAGCCTCGTTCTTTAGTCTCTCTTTGAGTGTAAAAGTTTCGTGTTAATTTCAGTTTGTAATATAAAAAATTGTAACTTGCAGCGGATTCGTATTTTTTATTATGAGAGGCTCTATGGAGATACCGATGGATATTTCGACATGGGATGATAAATGTATGCAGGCGTTTATTCGGGAAAATGCTTCGATGTTCCGTGTGTTTGCTTTTAGGTATTTGCAGGATGCGGAGGTTGTGGATGATGTGTTACAGGAGTCTTATATGAAATTGTGGATAAACCGTTCGAAAATTGGTTCTGTGAAGTCACCCCGTAATTATTTCTTTTCTATTATTAAAAATACGATTGCGGATAAGCGGGACTATTTCTCCAAAGGCCAAAAGGAGGAGGTTCCTGTAGATGTTTCGGATGGGGGACTTTTGTTGCGTAATATCATCGAGGCGCAAAGTGTCCGGATGATTGGGGAAGCTATCATGCAGTTGTCGCCACAGAGTCGGCAGGTGATGGAGATGACTCTGGATGAGATGAGTTTGGCCGATATTGCTGCAGCATTGAACGTGAGTGTTAATACTGTAAAGACAATCAAGTACAGAGCTTTGAAACGACTGGCAACTATGCTTTCGCGTGAGGATTTTTTACTGCTGCTGTTGTTTTGAGGGCGGAGAAGAGAGGGGAAAAGATAAAATCTTCAGGAATATTGAAAAAAATTTTTAGATGATGTCATCCTTTTTGGATGCTGTTGCCGTCTATTAGGTAAAATTCAATTAAAATGGAAAAAACAGAAAGAATCGCACGATTGATTTCTGCCCGGATACTTGGTCAGGAGTTGACGGAAGAGGAGAAAAGGGAGTTGGATGATTGGTTGGGGGAGGAGCAGGCTAACAAGGACCTTTTGGAAGAGGTAAGGAGTTTGCGTGGGGTACGGCAGTTTGTGCAGTTGGAGCAGGAGGGATATGGGGAGCGGATGGCTGCGGCCTTTGCGGAGAGATGTAGAGGTGGGAAGAAACGTTCGTTGAGGCGGATAGTGCTTGCAGCGATGGGGAGTGTTGCTGCGGTGGTTGTGCTGGTGGTGGGACTTTGGATGTGGACGGGAGAGAAAGGGAGGTCTTTGCCGGAGGTGGTTGCGGTAGTGGAGGATTCGCTGTCGATACAAAGAGCGGGAACGGTGTTGACTTTGGCAAGCGGTGAACGAATCGATTTGAAGCAGGAAGAGACGGAGAAGGCGGCAACGAGGCGGGGGGGAGAACAGACGATTCCTGCGGAGCGGATGGCTAAGGAACATCCTGAGGCGTATCATACTTTGTCTGTGCCTGCTGGAGGGGAGTTTCAGTACGTATTGGCGGACGGGACGAAGGTGTGGTTAAATTCGGATTCGGAATTGCGTTTCCCGACTTCGTTCACCGGAGATGAACGGCGGGTATACCTGAAGGGGGAGGCATTTTTTGATGTGAAGAAGGATAATGGGAAACAGTTTGTAGTGGCTTTGCCGAAAGGGGATATCAGGGTGTACGGTACGCGTTTCTGCATCACAGATTATGGAAACAAGCCGATGTCCGCTGTATTGACCCGTGGGAGCATTGGTTTTACGACAACGGGGGGAGAGGAGGTTCGTCTGAAGCCTGCAGATCGCTTGACGTATGAGGCAGCTACGGGGATATTGAGGGTGGAGCAGGTGGATACTACTTTATATATGTCATGGATAAACAAAATGTTTGTGTTTAAAGGACAGCCTCTGGGCGAGATAATGGAAACCTTGTCGCGTTGGTACAACTTAGATTGTATGTTCGCTTCTGAGGATTTGAAACAGGTGCATCTGTCGGGACGGCTGAACCGTTACCAGGATATACGGGTGTTGTTGAAAACATACGAGGAAATTGCCGGTTTGCGTTTCAGAATTGAGGGCAGGCAGGTTTTTATATCGAGGAAATAACCGGTGAAACACAAAAAATCCGATCCACAGCTACGACCCCGGAACCGGATTTTGAGTGTTGAAGCCTTTCTATAAACTTAACGCTTTAAAATTATGAAAAAAAGTTCGTATTTGGTGTGGAAAGTACCACAAAAAATCGAGAAAAAGCTTATGCGATTATCATTATTGATTACCTTGTTGCTTTCGTGTGTGATACATACGGAGGCGATGGCCCAACGGATAAGTATCCGGATAGAGCCCGGATCTTTGGATCAAGCTTTTCAACAGATTATCAAACAAAGCGATGCACAATTGGTGTATAATACGGATGTTGCTTCTGCTATCCGTTGTAAAGGTGCTGTGTTCGAAAATCAGGATTTGGAGAAAATTTTGAATACCCTGCTGGCGGATACCCGCCTACGGTGTCGTTTTGAGAATGGAATCTATATCATAGATGACCGACCGGCAAAGCAACAACAGGCGGTGAAGTTAGTCGGTAAAGTGGTTGACAAAAAGGGGGAACCGATTGTGGGGGCTACCTTGGTTATCAAGGGAACGACGATGGGGGTGGCTACGGATGTAGACGGAAAGTTCGAAATGGATAACTTGTCGGGCAAAGAATTCGTGTTGCAGGTTCGTTTTATCGGTATGGGTATGCAAGAGGTGACAGTGCGTCCGAATGAGTTTATCACGATCACTTTGCAAGAGGAGGTGAGTGAGATGGATGAGGTGGTTGTGGTGGGTTACCAATCGGTACGTCGCGAGCGTATGACGGGTAGTAGCAAAACGGTTACAGCTCGGGAAATCGAGGGGCGGGGGTTGACCTCCATTAATGAGGTGTTAAGTAGCACAATATCCGGTTTGAATATGGTGAGTAGCGGACGTCCGGGTGCTGATTCGCAGATTCAGATCCGTGGTATCAACTCCATCAACGGAAGCACGGAGCCCATCTGGATTGTGGACGGAATGCCGATGCAGGGTGAGATTCCGAATATTAAGGTGGGTTCGACGGATTTGCAGTCTACCATTTTTACGTCCGGTATCGGGAATATTGCTCCGGACGATATCAAGTCCATCACGGTTTTGAAGGATGCTGCAGCGACGGCTATTTACGGTGCGCGGGCGGCAAATGGTGTGATTGTGGTGGAGACGAAGAGCGGACTGGTGGGAAAGACCCGTTTCAATTTTTCACTGAACTACGGTATCAAAGAGCGGCCACGGAACAATATCGAGATGATGAATACGGCGCAGAAAATACAGTTTGAACGGGAAGTTTTTGCGGATGAAACAGCCTGGGTTTTTCAGCCGGGGCGGGTAATGGATTTGTTGCGGCAGTCTAGCTATGGTGTAATTTCGAAAGAGGCAGCGGAGAGTGAAATTGCAAGGCTTTCGACTATCAATACGGATTGGTTCAAGGAAATCTTTCGTACGGCCGTCAACCAACAATACAGTTTCAGTATGTCCGGTGGTACGGAAAAAACACAACACTACACTTCCCTGAACTTCCAGAGCGAGGTGGGAACGGAACCGAATAACAAGTATAGCAAGTTCGGGATGTCTTCCAAAATCACTCACATACCAGTGGAGGCTTTGCGGATAACAGGGAGCATCGGGACGACCCTGAAGAATGACCGGGCGACAGCCAGTATCATTTCGCCCTTGAACTACGCTATGTATGCAAATCCTTACGAGCGACCTTACAATGAGGACGGTTCGTATGCCAGTGATATCACTTATAATGCCAAACAGAGTAGTATCCGTCCCGGATTGGACTGGGAGAATTTCAATATTCTGCACGATCTAAATAACAATACAAACAAGAACAGGTATATCGATGCAGAGCTCCAATTGAAGGTGGAGTGGGAGATTATCAAGGGATTGATGTTTACTACTCACGGTGTTTATAACATCAATTCGAACCACAACCGGATTGTGGAGGGTGCGGGTACCTATACGAATTTCAAAAATAACTGGTATGATTACATCAGCTACGGGGAGGATTTGGACCTCGCTTTAGTAAAAGGTTCGTTAAGAGAGGCGACTGCTTACAGTAATGCCTATACGTTCAAGAATACTTTACAATATACGAAGGATATAAAAGACCGTCATTTTATCAGCGTGTTTTTCGGACAGGAAATTTCTGATCGTACTACACAGAGTTCCTTTAATTACTCGCCGATTTACGACGAAGTGCACAATATCATCGGTTTTCCCGATTTAACGGGTGTGAATCCCAACAATATTAATTTCGGCCGTTTGGGGAATACGGGTAAGGAACGCATGAAGATGTCCTCTTTCTTTGCTAATGCCTCCTATTCTTATGAAGATAGGTATATTCTGACGGGTGCCATCCGTTATGACGGTTCGGATATTATTGGAAACCGCAATCAATTTACACCGCTGTGGAACGTGGCTTTGCGCTGGAATATGCACCGGGAGAAATTTATGGAGTCTTTACCTTGGGTGAATCTCTTGTCTTTGCGCGGCGGTTTCGGTTACACCGGAAGCATAGATAAAAATGCCCTTCCGTTTTTGGTGTACACCTTAGGCCAGAGTATCAATTACGACGGACAGAATGTTCCGACAAGTTTCGAATTGCCGAACCCGAACATCAAATGGCAGAAAAAGCAGGACATGAATATTGGTCTGGAAGCATCGCTTTGGGACTATCGGGTAGAGTTGGGTGTAAACTACTACCATAATATTACCCGGAATGTATTGGATAATAAGCGTTTGGCTACCTCTTCCGGTCGGCTTGAGGCAACGACCAATGTAGCCAACCTGCATAACAACGGTGTTGAGGTGGATTTGGGTGTGACCCTCTTGAAGCGCAAGAATATCCAGTGGTTTGCCAAGATGAATTTGGCCTATAATAAAAATACCGTGAAAAACACTTTCTATAAGGAAATCGAGGACCTACCCGAGCGGGTGACGGCTGCCACTTCCAACAATTATGTGGAGGGTTATGCTGCGGGGAGTTGGTTCGGCTACCGTATGGCGGGTGTAAATCCGATGACAGGTATGGTGCTGGT
>NZ_JBCOSQ010000025.1:0-45218 GCF_040920905.1 Butyricimonas sp. RTP31003st1_G1_RTP31003_210430
CAAACCCCCAAGCCGTCATACTACTCATGGGAACGGTAGCCCAAAATGCAGATATTTATAAATATCCTATTTATAATTTTTTAGAATCAAGATTATTTTATTGAACTATTTATAATTTTGCAGTCATGAGAAAAGAAGGAATTTACACACTTTTTGAAACACTATCTATCTTGTTTGCTGAATATTCCTTGTTAATCACCCCGGCAAAAGCAAAACGTTTCACCTTCTCGGAAGTAAAGAAGAAATCGATGTCATACCAACGTTCCAGTTGTGACGTGATTTCCTCCAACGTGGCTCCCTCGAAATAAAATTTCCCGTTGATCCAAGCGGTATAAATTGACGTGTCGACCTCTTTTGTCGTAAAAGTTCCGTCTTCCCATTCCGCTTGTTGCCCCGGTAAAATAATCTCACCCTTTCCGGTTAACCGATCTCCAACCCGCACTTTACCATCCACGAGCGTCGTCCGTACAGCCTGTTCCGAAACATAAGCACTCACGTTAAAACTCGTTCCCAGCACCCGCACATCCACCTCTTTCGCCTCCACGATAAAAGGTTTCGCAGTATCCTTCGCCACCTCAAAATACCCTTCCCCTTCCAGATACACCCGCCGCTCCTTTCCCTCGAAACGAGTCGGAAAACGAAGTTTGGATTCCGAGTTTAAGTAAACTTTCGAACCATCAGCCAGAATCAATTGATATTCGCCTTTGCGAGGTACGATGATCGTGTTGTACTCGATCTTAGCGGGTGTCCCGGTCACCCGTTCATACGTCACGCTTTTAGAAGAATCGAGCCGGATTCGGACATCTCCTTTATTCAAAATCGTATCACCGGCAAATAGAGACAAGTCTATCCTTTCCCCTTGTTCCATAAGCAATACGGCACGAGGTGTTCCTGCCTCAATCTCCGGTACAACTTCCGCAACAAGCATCTCCCTTTTCTCTCGCAGATTCATCCATAAAGTTCCACCCAATAACAAAGGTAACATCACGGCAGCCACCCAACGCCACGCAGGAATACGCCTCCGGTTCATTCCTTCACCCCGGTATTGCTCGATGACTTGCCACATCTTTTCACGATCCGCCACCAACTCATCCTTTTTCCACATCCCGATTTCTCTCAACACACGCCTCACAGCGGTAAAATCCCTCTCCTTCCATATTCTCTCCCACTCGGCATCTCCCGGCTTGACCTTGCCCTCCAATATCGCCTGTAACCAATATTTTTCATCTTTTGTACTCATATTATCTCGTTTTTAGAGTAAAGCCTTCCCTTTTCGGCTTTCTACACGTAAAGCGAGAAACAGATCAATTAGGGTGAAAAGAAATCATGATTTTTTTTTAGAAATTTGTGATATTTCTCTTTTTTGCCCGTCGATAACTATGATAACAACCAAAACCGGCACGAATCGCCAAATCCGTCATGCTCACTCCCGCACAAGTTGAATCAGCCAAAAAAGCTTTCATCTCACGCAGGCGACAATCATTAATATAGGTATTAAAATTCATCCCATACGTACGGTTAATAAACGTGGAAAGATACGTACGATTGGTCTGTAGCTCCCCGGTTAGGTCCGTTATTTTCAATTCTGGGTTCAAGTAAGGCTTTTCTTCCCGGATATATTTCTCGAACCTCTCCTTGTTCAGTAGGGGCGTTTTTTTGATCTCCTGCCGATCACCGGACGATTCCTCCACGCAAGAACACAAAACGTAATTTCCGACAATAATATTATAAGCCACGATCGAATATTGTAACAACAAAATTCCAATCGGGAGAAAATCAAGCCAGTAACTCTCGGCGAAAAGAGGATCCAACAAGGGCATACATAAAGAAAAGAGAAACAGGAGCAACACGCATCCCAGCCAACGCAAGGGTGGCTCTTTCATATCTCCCAACCGTTCCCGCATAACACGCCAGTAGCGGAACAGACGTTTCAGCCCCAGCAAAGTATAACAAAGACAAAATAGGAACGCCACCATCAACTGGGAAGTGAAAAAACGAGTAAAATAAAAATAAACATCTTCCAGCGGGCTATCCACGGCCACGATCGCCACCTGCACGTCCAAAGGCACGAAAAGGCTCCACACAAGGAGAACCACCGGGATCAACACGGGTAGATAGTAGTGCCGCATGGAAAAATGCTCGGAAGAATCCACCCGCGTCAACCAGAAAACAACATGATAGAATGTCACGGACATCATGATAAATGAACAATAACACAAGCTATTCAAATAGACGAAAAGACGAGGCGACCACGTGTAGATGATCACGCAGGCCCACCCGAAAGCGACCGAGAAATAGAAAAAGAATAACCCCCGTTTCAAGTAACGCTCTTCCTCCCGCACACTATCCTTGTAGGTAAGTATCATTAACAGGCAACAGGTCAAGGCCGAGATCACCGGAAACAAGTTCGTGAGAATCGAAATCCATGTTTGCATACTCATATCATGCAAATATATCAAAAAACGTGCAATAACATTCTGGCAAACAAGCTCTTTAATTATCATCATTTGTGCATATCATTCAAAATTCTCCCTCTACAAGCGCATATCGTACAATTTGTCACGTCGTTTTTTCTTACTTTTGAACGATTTGAACGGTCGATTTATATACTTTGCACGTTGAAGTTTCCATCTTTACCCTACTTTTATCGGTAAGAATTTTTATTGATAAAACGATGGATGACGAAAACTTATTTGAAATAAACCTTGCAGATTCGGTCTGGCGATGGGATTTTATCGATTTCTGGGCTCAACCGTTAAGCCAAAGGGGAACTAAACCCGGAAGAGAAAAGGATGACAAGCCCCCAGCCCCGGAAAAGGATCAATGATTCGTCCTTTTCCTGATCTGCTCCACACCCCACGCCAAAGCGATCCCGATCAAAGCTCCAACTGTGGCCTCACTAAAGCGCAGGACACCATTCACGAAAGGAGAAATCGAGGGAGACATTTTAGATATAAGCAGGATAATTACCAAAGTAATGGTGGCCATCTTACCATCATCGGGGATGCCCAAAAGCATACATAAAATATCCAATAAAAACACGGTGACAATCATTCCCAAAAGGGTGAATGGAAAAAGAAGTAGATACACGTAAGCAATCACGGCCCCGATAAACGTCCCGAACACCCGCAGACCTCCCTGATGAATAGAAGTTTTCACGTCTTCCTGCAACACGACAATAGCGGAGATTACCGCAAGCATGGACCCCATCCAACGGGATTCCACGTGAAAATGCCCCGTGAGGTAAGCCCCAACCAAATAGGACAAAAGTACGGCCACCCCTTTCGCCGTGGCCATCAATGGGCTCACCGGATGAAATACTCGTTTCACGTCTAACTTCATAAAAAACAGATTTTCTAGCTTTTACCGTTCCCACGGAAGAAAAGTTACAACCTATTTCTCCACCTCTTCTTTGAAAAAAGAATTACACAAGATTAACATGAAATTTTTATCCCGATCGCCAAACTCGGATTTAATTTTCTTGTAAGCGACCTTGACCTGTGTCTTCACGGTATTCACGGACACGCCCAATTGTTCGGCCACGTCCTTGTAACTCAATCCCTCGACACATCCCAAAATAAAAATCTCCTTGCACTTGGGCGGCAAGCTATCCATCACGATTTGCAATCGCTCGTACAACTCTTCGAAACTCTCAGAATCCTCACTTACTTCTTCCCCTGACGCCATCATTTCCCGCTGGTATCTTTGTTTCACCTCCTCGTGAAGTTTACGATCAATACAAGAATTCTTGACGGAACGACTTAAATAAGCATAGATCGATCCCGAGTGAGAGATTTTCGCCCGGTTGACCCATAGGTAAATAAACGTATCCTGCACGATGTCCTCAGCTTCCGCCTGGTTCCCGACAAAACCTAATGCGTAAAGGTATAACCGTTCCGAGTAAGACTCGAAAAAAGAATTGAACGCATTCCAATCCCCTTCCTGCATTTTCCGGAACAAAGTTAACTCATCCTGCATAAGCCATAATATTTATAACAAAAGTAATGATTCTCTTTATAATTTATTCCCCTCATGCCGGGAAATTACAAATAAAAGACAGCTTAATACTATCGCAATACCAACCCTTTCACAAGGTAATAATCCCCCATGTCCCATTCCACGCCCTTTCATTCCCCTTTCATAGCCCTTTTACCATACACGGGAAAAGGGGAGAAAAGCCTGAAACAAGGCTTATAGAGAATTATTACTTATATATATCCCAGATATTTCAATGGTTTTATCTTAAAAATACAAGACCACTCCGTCAACACCCAATATTTATTCCACCGAAGAGTTTCAAAAGAAATCAGAATCGTTTATATTTGCATCACTATTAAGATAAAAGCTAAAAAAGAAGACATGGCACAGACTCCATCTATCCCGAAAGGAACAAGAGACTATTCACCGGAAGTTATGGTGAAAAGAAATTATATATTCGACACGATCAAATCCGTATTCAAACTCTATGGTTACCTGCCGTTGGAAACTCCGGCAATGGAAAATCTTTCGACCCTCATGGGGAAATACGGCGAGGAAGGGGATAAATTACTTTTCAAAATACTGAACTCCGGGGATTTCTTGGCACCTGTCACCAATAGCGAAGTGGAGGAACGCAATATTCCCCGGTTGACCAACAAGATTTGCGAGAAGGGATTGCGTTACGACCTGACCGTGCCTTTCGCCCGATTCGTGGTACAACACCAAAATGAAATATCATTCCCGTTCAAGCGCTACCAGATTCAACCCGTGTGGCGGGCTGACCGTCCGCAGAAGGGACGCTATCGCGAGTTCTACCAGTGTGACGTGGATGTCGTGGGAAGTGATTCCTTGCTGAACGAGGTGGAATTGGTTCAAATCGTGGACGAGGTGTACAAACGGCTGAAAATAAACGTACGCTTGTTGATCAACAACCGGAAAGTGCTGGCGGGAATTGCCGAGACAATCGGGCATCCCGACAAGCTGGTTGACATCACCGTTGCCATTGACAAGATGGACAAGATCGGTGCCGAGAACGTGAACGCCGAACTCCGGGAAAAAGGAGTGTCAGAAGAGGCCATCGAGAAATTACAGCCGATTCTACGCTTGGAAGGTTCCAACGAGGAGAAATTGACCCGCTTACAAGAAGTCCTGAAAGGCAGCGAAACCGGATTAAAAGGAGTTGCAGAACTCTCCACCGTGTTCCGTTACCTGAATCAACTGGAC
The DNA here is from genome assembly GCF_040920905.1 of Butyricimonas sp. RTP31003st1_G1_RTP31003_210430. NCBI lineage: Bacteria > Pseudomonadati > Bacteroidota > Bacteroidia > Bacteroidales > Odoribacteraceae > Butyricimonas > Butyricimonas sp. RTP31003st1_G1_RTP31003_210430. The sequence continues at coordinate 5,203 of NZ_JBCOSQ010000025.1, forward strand.
ATCCAAACAGAAGTAAAACTGGACCTAACACTTGCCCGAGGCTTGAGCTACTACACCGGAGCCATCTTCGAGGTAAAAGCCAAGGACGTGGAGATCGGGAGTATCACCGGGGGGGGACGTTATGACGACTTGACCGGAATCTTCGGGATGAAAAATATGTCGGGTGTCGGCATATCCTTCGGGGCCGACCGTATCTTCGACGTGATGAACCAACTGGACATCTTCCCCAAGGATTCCACGGCAACGACCCGTGTACTTTTCGTGAACTTCGGGGAAAAAGAGGAGGCTTTCTGTCTTCCCGTGCTGAAAACCCTACGGGCCGCGGGAATCAACTCCGAGATATACCCTGAAGCCGCCAAGATGAAGAAGCAAATGACTTACGCCGACAAAAAGAGTATTCCCTACGTGGCCTTAGTCGGTGAAAACGAAATAAACAATAACGTGGTCACGCTGAAAAATATGCTCACCGGAGAACAAGAAAGTGTAGCCGTTTCCAGCCTAGTTGACAAACTAAAAAGCGAGAATTAAAATATGCAACTCTATCGCAAAGAACAACGTCCGCTGAAAAGCCACGGATTTGATGTCAGATTCCCGTGATCGGGAAGCTGTTTATAAAGTTTGTAAAGTCCATAAAGTTTATAAAGTAACGAAACTTTAAAAACCGAAAGTTTACCTTATGAACCTTATAGCCCTTACAAACTCGCCAGGCTCCCGCCTCGCTCGTGTGCGTACAATTTAAAATCTAAAATTTAAAATCTAAAATTCCAATGACTCATTATATAACCCCAGAGAAATTAACTTTCGAGCAAATCGAAAAAATCTTAACTAAAAAGTATAAGTTAGCTTTATCAGACGAAAGCAAGAAACTGATCAATGATTGCAAGGCTTACTTGGATCACAAGATCGCAACTTCAGACAAGCCGTTGTATGGAATCACGACCGGGTTCGGCTCTCTATGCAAAATTTCTATCTCGCAAGAAGACTTAAGCCAATTACAGGCTAATTTGGTAATGTCTCACGCTTGCAGCTTGGGAGAACCCGTGCATAAAGATATTATCCGTTTGATGCTGTTGTTGAAGGCTCATGCTCTCTCTTTAGGAAAATCCGGAGTACAACAAGTGACAGTAGAACGTATTATCGATATGTTCAACCATGACGTTCTTCCCGTGGTGAAAGAGTTGGGTTCTTTGGGTGCATCCGGAGACTTGGCCCCACTGGCAAACTTGTTCTTGCCGTTGATCGGCGAGGGTGAAGTATTCTACAAGGGAAAAATCTATCCGGCAAAAGAAATTAATGCCAAATTTGGCTGGGAACCCATCCAACTGGGAGCCAAAGAAGGATTGGCCTTGTTGAACGGTACTCAATTCATGAGTTCTCACGCTGTTTACGCTTTATTGAATGCCTTCAAAGTGGTAAAATACGCTGACATTATCGGGGCGTTATCACTGGAAGCATACGACGGACGTATCGACCCGTTCTTACCACAAATTCACGAGGCCCGTCCTCATCCGGGACAAATTGAAACGGCTCGCAATATCCGCACCTTACTGGAAGGTTCCGAATTCCAGAAAATGGGAAAAACTCACGTGCAAGACCCGTACTCTTTCCGCTGTATGCCGCAAGTACACGGGGCAGTGAAAGACACCGTGGCTTACGTGGCCTCTGTCGTTGAACGGGAAATCAACTCGGTAACCGATAACCCGACGATTTTCATGGAGGACGATTTGATCATTTCCGGTGGTAACTTCCACGGTGAACCTCTGGCACTGGTATTAGATTTCTTGAGCATCGCTATTGCCGAATTGGGTAGTATCTCAGAAAGACGGGTATACCGTTTAATTGCCGGAGATCGTAAAACACCTGAATTCCTCGTTGCCAATTCCGGCTTGAATTCCGGTTTCATGATCCCGCAATACGCCGCTGCCGCTATTGTCAGCAAGAACAAACAATTGTGTTCCCCGTGTTCCGTGGACTCGATCCCGTCATCCAATGAGCAGGAGGACCATGTTAGTATGGGTGGTAATGCCGCAACCAAGACCGTGAAAGTGATCGAGAACGTGGAACGCGTGTTAGCTATCGAATTGATGAACGCCGCACAAGCCATCGATATGCAACGTCCGACGAAAACATCAGAATATCTGGAAAACTTCTTGGCAGAATTCCGTACCATCGTACCGTTCAACAGCCAAGACCGGGTAATGTACCAAGACATTGAGGCTGCCGTTGAATTCTTGAAACAGGGAGAATTTGCTAACTTCGAATAAAATCAATATCGTGATATGAAAAAAGCCGGTAAGAACCGGCTTTTTTCATATCATTATTCGACTTTAACCCACTTCACGGCATCTGCAATGATTATTTGATAACAAGTAACATTTGTATTTCTTCTTAACATTCTTGTTTTTATTACCGGTTGCAAATCAGTTCCACCCTTATCACTTAATCGTACAAAGTAGTCCCCCTCACGGAACTCATATGTTCCCAACTCAATCCATCCCGGAGTTTCCTCGTTCAGATCCAGTTCTACATAAGTATCTCCTTCCTCCGAAAATACTTGATAATACAACCTTGCATTTTTCAAAAAGGACCCCAAGAAGGTTGCATACAAAGATTCAGGGACATGAGCGACAACACGATATTTTCCCGGCTCTTTAATCTCCACCATCCACTCGGCATACTCTTCCCCAATCCCAGCCTTTTTACAGTAAGCACTCTTTATTTTATACCCATATAAAGAAGAAGAAATTGAAAGAATCCATTCATCACCCACATCCTCCACACTCTGGTACTCTCGTTCTTCTTGAAGATGTTCGCCCCATTTCTTACGCTTATCCTTTCCCACCAAACGGAAACCGACATCTTCATTATCCACAACAATTTCATTCGGCGATAACCTAAAACTACTACTATCAGCATCTCTAATTCCTTCCCAATCCCACTCTGTTTTCTCTGTATCATTGTACATTATAGAAATTCTATCAGGTAAATTACAACATAAACCCAGTTCCACGGAAAAACTCGGTATAGTATAGTTCCTCACTCGAACCTCTTTACAACTTTTCGCTGGAATTAAAAAATAATTCGGCCGTTGCCGACGTAATTTCTGATCATACCCATCCACCTTTAGTACACCATCGACATCCGAGGGATTATATACTTTACAATACCCCAAGGGAATATCATTATAAGATTCCATTTTCAAGTCTTGAACAAACAAGATTGGTAATCGATTATCATCATAGTAGCGATCCAACAGACTATCTATATTCACATTGAATTGATCTTTAAATTCACGAGCAAAAACATCAAAATCAACTCGTTGAAAAGAATGACGTTTTACAAAATCCTCGATAAAATCCCACATATACATCATCTCTACCTGAGTCGCAATTAATGAATTGATATGCTCTCTTTTCTTTTTGAGCATCATGTATTCAACCGGATTATCCCTATCCATCAATGCTCCACGCAAGCTTTTTCCATCCCAATATTGAATAACTTTCACCTTTTCATTTAATGATAAATGATCTTTAGATTGACCAGAAAACCGCATCTCGTATATCAAATCTCCAATACAAGGAAACTTATCCGAATATATTGTGGCTCGAAATTCCTGATACATAGGCATAATATTATAAATCGGTTCGAAAAAACGATTTATCACGTTTGACCGCAGAACAACCCCTTCTCTCTCAAGAACTCTCTCGGTCTTTATTACTTTCAAAATATCCTTCATAGACCTATAGGATTCGGTAAAAAGTTTCTCCGGGAAGAACACAAATTCAGGTTGTACGAAATTACTTCCCAATTGGCCCTGTCTAAGATAAGCTCTAAAATTCAATGGTATTTCGACTATCGACAAACGATTCGTTGGAAGTGAATTTCCTATTTGATGTTTCAACATTCCCAACTGATCAGATATTAATAATCTCAAGGAATCTGACGACAAACGATGATCTTTAACCCAAAAATCATGCCCCGGGAAATAATATACCCCGAATGAAAGTGAATCAACGGTTATCGTCTTCTGTTCATAATCCCCTATACATAAACTAAGACGAGGCAACGGATGAGCATTGGAATAACTAATCCCTTTTTCATTTTTCTCCATGCAGCCTTGAGAAATAACAGCCTTACCTTCTTGCCCTTCCACCTCCAATTGATAATCCGTGAAATCGAAATCTTTCATTGAAGGCATTTGCAGGTTCACTGGTGGTACTGCCGATAAATACCACAAACATTCGGGTAAAAGAATTGTATACTTATTCCCAACATGGGCAAAACGTCCTCCATTACTATACAATTCATGCCGGGTTTTAGGCATCTTCCCCAATGGATCAGCAGAAAACGGAAGAACTCCCATACGGGTATTATGATATTCTTCATCAGATAGTTCTAAATAACAAATAGCCTCATCAATTATTCCTTCATACTCTACCCGCAAAGGTAATTCCTCCCCACACTCCATTTTCCGATTCATGACAACTACGTGTCCTTCTCGATTATAAGCCAACTCCTGCCCTTCACTTGTCAAGGAAACAATGCCTAATCCGGGATTCAAATAAAGTATCGGGGAGTCTATCGGTTGCTTACTCTTATTCACCAGAAGTAAAAGACTTTCAACGTTCAGCCTGTTCCCGGATTGTTTATACACCATACGGTTGGAAACAACCTGGACCCGATCATTCTTCATATATTTTTCCTGGGTAATCCTGAATCTTACACGTCGTTGATTTATATCCAGGTAAGTATTCAAATATAATGTACCCGCTAAGATTCCCAATAGGACGAAACCACCCGCTAAGATTCCCAATACTTTCCGAAAAGCAGAACGTTTATCATCCATACGTTTCATTAACAGCATCGACAAAAATATCAGACCGACTCCACAAGAAAAGTATGCCAAGCGATGTAACAGGAAGATCCCGATATTGGCAAAACCGATTGCATCAGAAAATAACAACGGCTGGGAACGAGCCCATGGATCAAACATTCCATATAATGTCCACGGAGCGGCAAAATAACACCCGATGAACCCAATTATCAAAAGCAATAATGCCAGATAATGATTACGAATCAACATCGCAACAAACAACGAGATTCCAAGAACAAACACCAAGGCAGGGAAAGTCAACGTCAATAAATAAAACAAATAGAGAAATGGATTAAAAGCTACCGTCTCCATGAATAACAAATGAATCATGATAGCGATTCCTATTGAAACAAGATTCAACAAGAGACAGATCTTCATTACTCCCCACATCTTTCCAAACATATACTCCACGTTTGTCTCGGAACGACTTAAAAAGGTTTCATTGGTACCTAACTGCCGATCCCTCCAGACAAATTCCACCCCGACAAAGATAACCAATAAAGATTGTAACAAATTGAACAACCATGCATTCATGTAAGGTACCGTAGCAGATAAAGCAGATTCCACCCATACAGTGGAATCTACTTGCAAATACCATTGTACACCTGTAATTCCAAAAACAATACAAATAAGAAAAATCCAAAACAACAAATGTCTCCGAATGATCTTTCTCTCATAACTTGCAATTAGTCGGATTTTATCAAGTGCCATACTTTATTGGTTTTAATTGAAATTCAAACAACGGAGCGAATTGAATCCCGTTTAAAAATAACGGTGTACGATCTTTATCGCTTTAGAACGAGACATCTCACCGGGGCTTGTTCCAAGAATACCCTCCGGGATCGGAGTTTTATGGCGCTCGAAATGTTTCTTCCACAAGGGACTGGTTTCCCCCGTCTCCTTGTCTTTAAATGACATTGGAGTCGCCTTGAAAATCGGCTTCCCGTCAGGACGCAAAAAAGCCAAATAGATGATCTCACTACAATAATATTTATCATTATCCGGTAAAAACACGTAATCATAAGGTTTCCCTAAAAATGACTTCAATATTTCTATCGCACGGGGAATGGACTTCTGATATTTCGGTTTCAGCCTCCCGACCACAACCAACGGATTCCCGTTCACGGATTTAGCCTGCTTAAGAAATTTTTCTAACGGGGTTTTACAAACGTCGGGCTGAGTGGCCTCCAACACGAAAACCTGTCCGTCCTCAACCAGCACAACCCCGACATGGGAAAAGTTCAAGTCATCCAAACTGGTTGTCACGTTTTCGATTGCCTTCACAAAAGAGGTTCGAGCCTTATTGGTCTGAAACAGGATATCTCCTGTTTTCAGATCAAAAGGTTTTTGGGCGTAAAGAGCTATCGTTAGTAACAAAACGCCCAAGCTTAATATAATTTTCTTCATCATGCTGTCATTATTTACGATTCGGGAAAATAAGTACGGCAATAAAGCCATAAATTCCACATACCAATGTCACGGCCAGATCCAAATAATTAAATAAATTCCGCATACTCCGTTTATGGTACAACTTGATACAGAGTAACAATAAGGTTAACGCTATATTCAAATAAATAAACCGTTGCATATCATAGGCCTCCACTTTCAACTTTTTGGCCCCATCACGGGTGAAACGAGCTTTAAAGGGGAATACATAGTTCTCTCTCTGTCCCACTTTCGAATTTTCGTAGAGAGGATAAACCAATGTTTCGGAAGCCAGCAAATTATGCTCCTTGTCCACCACGTAAATTTTTACACGATCCAAACCGTACAATTGATAGGTATAGAAGAAAAGGTCCTCACTCATCGTAATCAGACTCCCATAGTCCTTGTAATCATATATCGGGAGCTGAAAGAAACTATAATCTTTGATACGCATCAAATAGATGTTATAGTTCTGATCGTACACGTATCCATAATTTACATTATCCACGAGACAATTCATTCCATTTACCTGCATACCGACAGGAAGAGGTATTTTATGACATTGAGGTTCTCCATCATACATTTTTAAATGGAAAAAATCGTCCTTATTGTCCACCATAAAATAGCCATCATCTTTTGATTTGGACGTGGAAGGAAGTCCATAAATGTTCTTTATCGGGAATTGTATGCCCTCATTCTTCATGGCCCGAGTAAAACGTTCACTCTTTTCCTTGTTCACGCCTTTAACCCGATTAATATCCGTTTCAATAAATTCAATCCCGTCATCTGTCAAGCGAAACATATCTTCAGGAAGTTCCATTTTTATCCGATCCGTATGGGATTCGAACATCCACAACAAAGATTTTCGTCCGGGTCCAGCCCCAAGGAACAAGGGGAAACGTGCCGCATCCTGTATCATCTGTAAGGTCACGTGTTGCCCGCGAATTGTATCGGGGAACCGGTTCTCGTACATTAATTGCCGACAATTCTTCATCGGGAATATATCCATCAATGCTTTCGTGTCGTAAGTATTCCCGGCTCGATCTCTTCCGACCTGAATCTCACGTAACTGTACCGTGTCGTATTCATATTTCAAGGTAACAAAATCATTCAATATCTCGCTAAATACGAGCTGAGTACGTCTTTCCCTTTGTTCGAATGTTTTCTTATATATTTTAGGGAACTCCAACGCCATTACCAATACAGCCAATAGCACCAGAGCTAATCTTATCATCTTTGGTATCATATTATTTTTCTCCTATTTTAAAACGATTAGCCGTATATATCATTCCAAGACTCGCGATGACCAGTACTATAATCATTAGTACATAGAGATTCGACATATTACCTCCCAACAGGTAAATATCCAATAATTCATACACCACGATCGCATATAAACACCGGAATTTCCAACTGGGTTCCATGGCAATCATTGCCACGAAGAAATAGGTCGTGAATCCTCCCAATATCCAAGGCAAGAAAGCATTTATAGCCATAACATGCATCTCCACCGGAAAGAAATAAAGGTCTATCGTGAAAAACAGTATCATGAAGATGACCATCAATGAAAGAATCATGAGAAACCCATATAAAACCATCGTGTAAAGCATCACAATTTCATTCAACGGTAAATGCAGAGTTAATTTGATTCTTTTTTGCAGGACCTCCGGCAAATACTGCGATCCACCAATCAACAAGGCAATGATAAAAGGGATATTCTTGAAAATCCCATAATGCGGTTGTCCGGCTTGTGTAAACCATTCAAAAACATAATTCGATCCTCCATCAGCATTTATAATATTGCTATTCAAGCCAATGAATGCATATAATATTGTTCCCACTCCCAACACCAGAGAAGCAAGTACAAACCATTTCGTTTTTAACCATTCTTTATAAAAAAGATGTAATGCCATAATCTTAATATTTACCTGTTAAACCAATAAAAGCATCTTCCAAAGTCATCTTTACAGGTTTAAAATCAGAATATTCCAACCCTTTTGCCTGCAACATGGCCTGTACTTCTTCTGCCGATGCATACGTGTAAAGTTCATAGTGATTTTTAATTCGATCCATCTCAACAGTCAGTGATTCTTCTTTAAGATTCACATCATCCCGGTTCAGATCAAATGTAAACTGGTGGAACTTTTCCATAAATTCAGATGCCGATCCTCGCATTAATACCCGGTTATAATCCATGATCAACACGTCGTCGATCAATCGCTCCATATCCTGAATAATATGAGAAGTCAAGAATACGGTTTTATTTCCGGCCTTGGCATATTCACGCATATGATCCACGAACAAGCGACGATAGCCAGGATCTAATCCTAGAGAGAAGTCATCCAAGATCAACAAATCCGGATCTTGAGCAAGAATCAGTCCTAAAGCCACTTGAGCCCGCTGGCCGCATGACATACTGGAAACTTTTTGAGAAGGAAGTATTTTCATCCTTTTCATCAGATCAAAATAGGCATCCCGATTCCAGTTTTTATAAAAACCGGAATAAAATTTCTCGATCTGGTAAATATTCATAAACGAGTACTGTATATGTCCCTCGATCAAATATCCTAAACGCCGTTTTGTTTCCGGACTCAAATTCTGGGTCGATTCCCCATAAATCAAACACTCCCCGGAACGAGGTTGCAGAAAGCCATTCAATATATTAATCGTGGTCGTTTTACCACATCCGTTTTTTCCCAATAATCCCATGATATGCCCTTTCTTCACCGAAAAATTGAGATTTTCATAGATTAACCGTTTCCCATAATAGTGGGTCAGATTTTTACACTCTATTATATTTTCTTCCATTACTATCTAGATTAATTTATTTTCGAATCGGATAAATCAACACGCTTATGAATCCAAAGACTCCAAATGCCACAACCATGAATAGATCAATGATATGGAACGGATTCTTTACATTCAAACCTTTACGTCGTTTTATATACAATAGAACTCCGGCTAACACGAGATTCAACCAAATGAACTTGACGAATGGTTGTCCCTCGGAACTTATATAATATCCATTAATATAAGAGTAGGTGGAAGTTACAAACGGGAAGAGGAAACCTTCAACAACTCCTGCAGCCGATTCTTCATACACGTCGGAATGAACCCCGTATTTATCCAGTAGTTTATAGTCCCGGTCAAAAATATATAGTTTCTCGTAACCATCTTTCTGGATAGAGATCATGTGGTAGAAGAGATTACCCATCACGTCAAAAACTTTAAATTGATCGTAGTTAAACTCATCCAAATCCAATTTGATAATCTGATTGTCCACGGTCAGAATATATACTCCGTTATTATCTCCAAAAAGATAAGCCACAACTTCCGGATGATCGGGTTCACATTCAACTCTTCGCAATTTGATCTGATCGGGAAGTTCGATTTTACGACAATCCGGCTTATAAGCATGGTAGCGTACTTGAAATAACTGATCTTTACTATCCACAAAGAATAAACCGTCATCCCGCTTATATCCCGTGGCAGATCGGCCATACAATTTCTTTGCCGGGGGACAATATCCCAATTTCCGTAGTTCCTGATCAAAAAGGGCACTTTTTTCTTTATCTACTCGTCCATCCTCGCAGTTATAGAATTCAATCCCGTTCCGGTTTACCCGCATCATATCATTTGTGTAAATATACCCGACACGATCCGTCCCCCCGTGAACAAGCGGAGACATGGCATAATACCGACCCCGTTCTGTCAGATTTACGATATGACGATAATTATTTTCCGCCACAAGCTGAGGAGTCACCGGTACACCTGCCACGGTATCCGGGAATTCATTCCGTTTTAGTAATTGCGGCATACTGGAGAAAGGTACCATCCGTTCATATTCCTGACGAGAATATTCATTTCCAAGCGTATCTAACAGAACACCATCTTTTAATCCCCATATCACAAACTGTTTAGTCACCTCACTATAATTCAGCGAAACATATTTTACATTCCGTCTGAACGAGGTTTTATAAAAATCCGGTAGAACTATTGACGCTATAAAAACCGTCAATAGTATCATTATGATTCGTACTACTTTTGCTGTCATAATTATCTCTCTCCTTTCATAAACCGATATGATGTATACAATAATGCCGTACACGGCACGAAAGCCATGATGGCCAACGCCGGAATGATATGGCGGGTATCCGCATGTTCCACTCCGATATAGAATTGTTTCACCAGATAATAGGCCACAAGTGCATAAATAAATTGGTAGAATAAATTAGGTTCCATGGCGATCATGGCAATCATGAAATAAGCCGCAATTCCACCCAAGAGCCAAGGCATCATGGAAGTAAGTACCGCCCAACTTTCCTCGAAAGGGAAATAGCTGTTATTCAGATAAAAGAATGTCCCAAACACCACTCCATACGACAAGATTAACAAAAGAAATCCATAACAAAGCATCGTGTACAAAGCCATCGTGTTACGCAAAGGGAGATGAAGTGTCAACTTGATTCGTTTATCCAACACTTCCGGTACATATTGCGATAAACCGATACAAACCCCGATTAATAAAGGGACATATTTGATCAGAGCATTATAATAGTTTGCCTGAGGCATTCCGTAAAAAACACTCATCAAATAATTGAATGAACCTTTCATTCGCACGTTGTTATCCACATCCAAAAATATATAGACAACAATTGCCAGACCAACAAGAGAGACAAAAAAAGCTGCCCACCGGGTCTTTAACCATTCCTTATAAAAAAGGTGTAATATCATATTTTTAATATTTTCCAGTTAAACCAATAAATGCATCTTCCAACGTCATCTTTACGGATGCAAAATTTCGATACGCCAATCCTTTCGTTTCTAACATCGCTTTTACTTCACTTTCTGAAGCATAAGTGTAAATTTCATAGTGATTTTTTATACGATCAGCCTCAACAATCAGAGGGTCTGACTTAAAATCCAGATCATCCCTGTCTAGATCAAAAGTAAATTGATGGAATTTTTCCATAAATTCGGATGCCGATCCTCTCATCAATACCCGATTATAATCCATAATCAAGACATCATCAATCAGACGTTCCATATCTTGAATAATATGAGAAGTCAGAAATACGGTTTTATTCCCGGATTTTGCATACTCTCGCATATGATCAACAAATAAACGACGGTAACCGGGATCCAGTCCCAACGAGAAGTCATCTAAAATCAACAGATCAGGGTCCTGTGCCAGAATCAGCCCCAATGCCACTTGAGCCCGCTGTCCACAAGACATACTCGATACTTTTTGCGAGGGTAATATTTTCATCCGGTTCATCAGTTCGAAATAAGCATCCCGATTCCAATTTTTGTAAAAACCGGAATAAAACTTCTCGATCTGATAGATATTCATAAACGAATACTGAATATGCCCTTCTATCAAATATCCCAAACGACGTTTGGTTTCCGGGCTCAGATTCTGTGTACTCTCACCATAGATCAAACATTCTCCGGAACGAGGTTGAAGAAAACCATTCAAAATATTGATCGTGGTCGTTTTACCACACCCATTTTTTCCCAACAATCCCATGATATGCCCTTTCTTCACCGAAAAATTCAAGTTCTCATAGATCAATCGGGAACCATAGTAATGAGTCAGGTTTTTACACTCAATCACATTCTCTTCCATAATTCATTTTTTTAAACATATATAATTTTTACATACAAAACGTCTATTTCCAGACAATAGAATACCTATAAGAAAAAGATTAGAGGTGGACAGGCTACCTCCGATAGCCTTGATAGCCACGAGCCTGTCCCTCTTAATTTATTTCCAAAACACAATAAATTTCAATCACTCGAATAACTTAATTCGACAAATAAGGCAGGTACATCAATACCTTACCCGGTATGGAGTTCTCGCTCGATGCGAATTCTTCCACAACCGTTGTACGAGGGTTGATAATGTACATTGATCCTGTCTGAGTTGTTGAATTATAAGTAAATACTGCCGTGTATAACTCATTACTTTCATCATCTCCGAAAAGAGAAGCATTCGGTGTCGGTACAACCGAAACAATATCATCCGGGAAACTCTTGACAATAGTGGGAGTTTCCAACCCTTCATAACTATACCGCCACAAATCTTTACCCTTGGCAATGTAAGCATAGTTCCAACCAACAGGCAGAACCGTGGTGAACCAAATAGCGTTATCCGTCATTCCACCTGCCCATTGGGTCACATCTTTTTCCGATAGGTAAGAAATAACATCTGTTGCTCTTGCAAATTGTTGATATTCGTAAATATACATCTTATATTCATTGCCTTTTTTGCCCACAAGGAAGAATTTCAATTTGGTATTCGATTGTCCTGTCGGCTCATGGTATAACCCAACCATTTTATCCAATCTCACGACCTCTCCATTGCCATCGAACAAAGGCTGACGACTATATCCTTTATTGGCATTGTAGAAATAATAATAAATACTGCCATCCGTTAAGCGTTGTAAGGTCACGGGAGCATTACGATTATACGGCAAAGCCCCAATTACTTGCTCCACTCCCGTCTCTTCACCCGGAGAATTCGGATTGATTAACTGATAGGGATAATCACTATTCATGGTAGAAAGGAACAATTCGTTTCCGATCAATATTTCCTGCATATGGTTGAAATAAGCATTTTTAGCCTTTACAACAGCCGTCGGTTTCTCCGTGAAAGTAAGACTTTGAACAGAACCCATTACCTGACCAAACGGGTACGTTTGTCCATCCGCAGCCTGAATCATCGTGCCATATCCATCCGGATCTTGCGTGTAAATACTTAATTGTTTTGTATCAAATGTTGCCCCGACAAACGGGCCTTTGATTACTTTATCCGAATTATAACGTTTAAACATTTCGGTGAAAACCGTTGTGAATTGTTGCGGAGCTGCCCGGTTACTTCCTTTAATAGATCCCCATTCAAGGGTTCCATCAGCCTTTTCATAAATCATCACTCCAATCAACGGAATCGCCGTCGGGACAATCTTGACCTTTACCATATAAGCACCATTATTGGAAGTAGCATAATGTTTCCAGCTTTCCCCGGTCACTTTATTACGAATAGCCAACCAGAAATAAGCCTCACCACTCAAGAATTCGATATTCCCAAAAGCAACTTCCCAAGAAAGCTTCAGACTGGTTCCGATAGTGTCACCCCCCATAACCCATGCATACTCAAAATCATTAGGATTCGTCCCCTCCTTAAAGGTGATTTTAGGATCTATCTCTAAAAGTTCTCCCTCGGACAAAGAGATACGTCCGTAAGAACTTCCCGGAATTTCTACTCCGGTCACGGAATCAATACCCGTCCACTCGGAATAGTTATAACTCCCCTTATCCTCGTAACATCCCGTAATGATCAGCATCAAAACAAAGGACATACATATAAAATCTTTTATCACTTTCATAGACCTGTTTTTTTCAATATTCTATCGTTCCTTTAAATACCACTAACTCGCCATTGTCATACGTCGGGTTATTCTCAAACCATTCGTAAGTTTTCTTCGCATAGGCGTAGAGTATTGCCTTATTAGGAGCTTTCCAGTTTTCTTCCAATATACCATTCAGTTCAATGAACTTTTCCGCTTTCACGGACGAATAGGTTCCACCGTATGTATCTAAAGAATTTGTTCGCCAGAGTGTGGGCTGACTACTTAATCCCACTCCAGATACGTTTACAATCATGTATTGATAAAAATCTAAACCACGTACAAAGTTCTCATTAGGAACCAACTCTATATATATTCTTCCTTCAACTGCATCATCTTTTATTGCCTGTACATTGATTTTCACCACGGTTGAATCTATATATCTTCCGGCTCGGAATAATTGTGTTGTTTCCAAGGTATAATGAGTATTCTCCTTGATACCAAATGTTTCTTCCGGATTCACCCGTAATTTATATTCACGATCTTGATCTGACACCGATCCTGCCACTCGAATAGGAATATAAAAATCAGCCACTTCTTTTCCCCCACTGAACACGGAAGAAAATTGAAGGCTATCATATTTGTAGGTCGTAGAAAGATACTGGTATTTAGGGAAATTCAAACTATTTTGCTCTTCCTTAAAAATCATGATCTCATCTCTACTGCACGCATTTATGCAAACACCAAGTAACAAACAAAAAATCAATAGTTTTATAGTCTCCATCATTTCTCGTTTTTAAGTTAATACGTTCTTCCACCATCAAACTCCGTCGTTGGAATATCAGGGGTATATTTTTCAACTGACATGGTAATAACACCACTTGTAGCATACCCCTTTTCAATTTCCGGCACATTACGTCGTTTATACGCATAGAACACCTGCCCATCTCCGATCATTTCACGTCGATATTCTTTCAATATTTCCGAGATAATCGCCTCTTTATCATCACTCGTGAATATTCCTCCGTTACGAGATTGTTGCAAGATGTTCAACAAACGAATCGCCTCTCCGGTAGAGACAGATTCCGCGGCACCTTCTGCCGCAATCAGGTACATTTCTCCTAATTTCAACATAGAAACAATAGGCCGCGGGAAAAGAGCCAAATCTTTCTTTAATGTAGGGCGTTCATATTTTGCCAAATACATACTTGAACCGGAACCTTTTTTCCATGCCGTAATCCGGATGTCACCCGTGGAAGAATAGAATTTCGGGTAACGGGTTGATTGTAACCGGAAACGTTCATAATAAGAATTCCCTGTCGTGTGGTCCTCTTCGATATAATCCCCTAACTCATCGACAAGCAAGCCAAAGATATTTTCCATTGGACAACTCCGATTCACGTAATTATTACCGGAATCCGTACTCCCCAAGTCCGCATTTGTCAAGAATCGAATACCCAAACCTTCTGCCGCACCAATAACCTCCATAGCTGCATCATAGGCAGCTTTATACTCTCCTTTAAAAAGATAAACCCGCGCTTGCAATGCTCTTACTGCATAGTAGTTCATCTTATATTTGCGTTCACTCTTCAAAATGGTTGCATTATAAGTTTTCCCGGAAGAAATTGGGTCGGTATCTTTCAATAACTTTTCCGCACGCTCCAAGTCCCCAACCAAATAACCCAATATTTCATCAGATGATGATGAAGGGGTAAATTCCATTCCAAAATCCGTTTTGTACGGAATTCGTTTCTGAGTTTTTCCTTCCTCCGTTAGATAAGGAGGCTGGAACAGACGTAACATATCAAAATGGATATAAGCTCGCAAAGCAAGAGCCTCTCCCAACACGACATCTCTCGCTCCTTCCTCAAAAATCGAAGGATCTTGCTTCTCCAAATTAGAAATCAATTCATTGGCATTTGCAATTGCATTATAGGACGCTTTCCACATTCCCGTTATTGCATCCTCCACTTGATTAAAACGGGTTGTCCGTTCATAATAATAAGTTGCCAACCCGTTAAACCACCCTTGATCATAATAAGGTTCAATAAATGAAGCCTGAGCCATAGACAACGTCTGTCCCATGATTTCAACCGAGCTTACCGTCATATGTTTTCCATAGGCGCTTTTATCTGCCATTTTCACGTATATACCGGCTAATGCCGAATAATAACCGTCTTCATTATCAAAAATCCCCTCTTCCGTCATTTGGGACTTCGGAAGTACATCCAGCCAATCTCCACAAGAACTAAACAGAAGAAGTCCGAACGCTATAGTTAATAAAACACATATTCTCTTCATACGCTTTCTCTTTTAAAAATTAGCTTGTAATGAAAAATAGAAGGTACGGGCAAACGGGTAAGACAATCCACGTTCTTGCTTAATTGTTGAAACATAGAACAGATCATTTGTTGAAAGCGTGAACTTTAACAACGAAATGCCAAGCGACTGTAAATCATTTGCATTTAATGTATAACTCAATCTCGCTGACGTCATGGACAAGAAATCATCTTTTTGAACGAAACGAGACGTGGGTTTCAATTGACCCGTATTTCCATACCCCCGATATTTGGCTACATCTCCCGGTTTGGTCCAACGCTGAGTTAAAGCCCGGCGATCTGCGTTTTGAGCAAAATTACCTCCTTCGATCTTCTCGTATAAAGTCTTGTTGTAACGATCCGCCCCGAAAGAATATTGGAAATTAGCCCCGAAACTCCAGCGCTTATAGTCAACATTAAGACCAAAATACCCTTTTAAGGTCGGTTCCGTGTTCCCAACGACAACTTGATCTGCAGCATTCCATTGGAATGTCTGAACACCATCTGCCGTAACAAAAATCTCCTGCCCTGTTCCCGGATCAATTCCCATTGAACGCACGGCAAAGATCGAATTCAGAGATTGCCCTTCCTCAAATAAGAAAATTCGTTCCAATTGAGTGTACCCCGCATAATTCAAATGGGCTGTCTGATTTTCTTTAATCACTTCATTATAATCTCTTAAAGCATCAGAAATATTTAATAACTTATTCTTGTTATGAGCGCCATTCACAAAAGCATTGACAATCCAACCATTCTTCTTGATCGGAGTTATGCTCAAGCTAAACTCATACCCTTGGTTACGTACTTTACCCATATTCGCTTTATAAGTAGAGAAACCGGTAGAAGGTAAAATCGCAATATCCGTCAAATTGTTCTTTGTTATATTTGAGTAGTAATTGAAATCCAAGTTCACTAAACCTTGTAATAAACTAAATTCCAATCCAATGTTACGATTTAAAGTAGTTTGCCATTTCAATTCCGGGTTTGCAATCGACATAATCTCAGCTCCCATTACCCCATCATACATTTTCAAGAAATTATAAAGCGTCATGATCTGACTCAACTGGAAATTCTGATTCCCCACGGTACCAATATTTGCTCGAACAGCCAGGTTTTCAAACCAACCATGAGTCTTCATAAATTTCTCATTATAAATATTCCAACGAACTCCGGCTGACCAGAAAGGTGCTGAACGTTGTTTACTTGCAAAATTAGATGAACCGTCTATACGTCCCGTCAAGTCTATCAAATAACGATTATCCCATGAATAATTGAAGTTCGCAAACATTCCGGCTGAACGAGAAATAGAACTACTTCCTGAAGGTCCTGTATAGGAATCAAATTGCACGGCGTAAGAAGGGTATCCTAGAGGGTCATCCAAGAAACCAACGGTCTTGTATGCATCACTCTCAGAATTCGTCTCTTTCAGTTCTCCCCCCACGATTCCTTGTACCAAATGTCTCCCGAATGACTTGGTATATGAAACATTTATGCTACCATAATAATCAAACTGGGATGAATTTGTCATCGTATAAGTTCCCCGTTTGTAAATATTCTCCAAATTATACCCGTCATTCGTTTCCTCCCCGTCTGTCACGGAGGTATAGTCAAAGAAATCCGCTGAAAGAGGAGAACGATACACTTCGGCTTTATCCTGTACATTACTAATAGAGAAAGTACTTCTTACTCGTAATCCTTCTATGACTTCCCAGTTTAAGCCCAGATTGTAAGTCAGATTTGTTGTCTCCCCTCTACTGAAGCTATTCAGATATTTCGCCTCATAAAGCGGATTCAATTGGGCTGAAAAAGTACTTCCCGTAAAATCCGGGGCAGGCAGTCCCTCGTAGGCTGGAATATTCTCGTAAGAAAGTCTGGGGAAGTATTTCCCATTCTCATCTTTCATCCGATAGATAGGTAACAAATTTGAATACGTTGAGAAACTTCCATAAGGAGAGTCTGTATTCTTCACTAAAGCAACTTGTATGTCACTTGTTATTTGCACATGAAGATCATTGTACAATAATTTCAATCCAGCTCCATAACGATCTCGCTTTGAGCCTTTCATAACGCCATTACTCGGAGCTGCCGACAAATTTACTTGATAACGCATACTTCTCCGGTCTTTCTCACCAAACCGCACGCCACCTTCTAACATCAAAGAATGGGAATGTTGAACAGATGTCTGAAGTGGCTGAGACAACCAATAGGAATCCACACCATTCTCAACTTCTTTAGATAGCAAGGTGTACAAATTCTGACGCCCCGGATTTCCCCCGACCAAATCTTCATAAATATTCGTAGAGGTATTATCTCCTTTATTTCCATTATTGAAAAGCTGGGCTTTTTCAAAATACTCCAATAATTCAGACGCATTCATTAAATTATAAGAAGTCAAGTCAGGCACCTGAATACTTCCGTTGAAGGTGTAAGAAAAACGTAATTTTCCACCTTCCGGAACTTTCGTTTCAATCACAATGACACCATTAGCAGCACGGGAACCATAGATAGATGCTGCCGCTGCATCTTTCAAAATCGTCACGGATTGTACCCGATTCATATCCAAGTCAAATACTTGTTGAACAGTAATCTGAAAACCATCCATAATAAAAATCGGCAAAGAAGTATAAGTCTGTAAGTTGCCCTGTGAAATGTCAGGCATACTATTCTGGCCCCGAATCTCTATTTTGTCCGGAACTCTATTAGGGTCAGATCCAAACATTCCTTCATCATCCAAAACGGCAAAAGACGGGTCAAATACTTTCAGAGCGGCAAATAGATTTGTCGGATTAACCTTACGTAAATCATCTCCTTTTACTTGTACGGCTGTTCCCGTAAAACTATTTTTTGCTTTCGGAACATACCCTGTTACGATAACCTCATCCATCTCTGTCGCTTCCTCCACCATCGTAACATCTATCTTTACTCGTTTTTTTATTGCTACAGTTTGTGTTTTCATTCCGATAAAAGAGAAAACTAATTCTCCATCCAAAGAAGGAACTAAAATCCGGTAGAAACCTTTTTCGTCAGTAGCCCGCCCTAGCGTAGGCGTACTCTTATAAATCACAGTTACTCCCGGTATTGGCATCCCCTTCTTATCTTTTACAAAACCTGTAATTTCCAAAAGTTCCGGCTGAGCTTTAGCCGTAACCGGTTTTAAATTGGATACAACGATTGTTTTATTTACAAGCTTGTAAGTCATATCCAAAGGGGTAAGTAATGTGTGTAATGCACTATCCAGCGATACATTCGTCACCCGTATTGACACTTTTTGTTTGGCATCCACCAATTCATTATTATAAAATACTTTATATCCGACTTGTTGCTGAATCATCATAAACACAGATTCCAATTCCACATTTTGTACATTCAGATTCACCTTTGTCGTCTGGGCATAACTTCGGGTTACCATTGTCCCCTGCAAAAAGAGGAACAAGCATACACCCAAAATAACTTTCAGGATATATCCCTCTCTATTCCTGATCTTGATCAAATTATCTAATTTTTCCTTCATCATCTTATTCCATTTACAATTCCATAAATAGAGTTAATTCGCAGGAATCGGCCACACATACTTAGCCTTTGTCATCTCTATATTCCGACCATCATAAGACGGAATAGAGGATAAATTCCAACGTTTATAGCAATAGAACAACTGCCCTTCTCCCAAAAATTCCCGTATATACTGTCTTTCAATCTCTTCCATAAGCTCCGTGGCTGTCGAAATTTCCACGATAGAAGTCTTGGAGAAACGCTTATCCACAAACGTACTCAAGTAAGTATACGCCCCGGAGAGGTCATTCAATTTTAAAGCTGCCTCCGCACCTATTAAATAAATCTCTCCTAACTTGATATAGGGTATCTGTTGCGGAGCCCCACTAAACACGGCAATACTTAAACTATCGTATTTAGGAAGTAAGTTTTGTAAGGTATTGTTCATTGACCTGAAACGAATATCATCAGGAGCTTCCTGTTTCCATTCCTCAACCTGCACAATAGGAGATAAAACGACCCCTTTGTCTCGGAATAAGGTGTATCCTAATGCTTGTAATCCCTCTTTCGGAGAAGGTAACCCCAACAAATGCTCTCTAGAAAATGCCAAATCAGTCCCGGCAGAAGTTGCAAAAGAAAAATATCCGCCTTCAAGGATTTCATCCACACAAGCCCGGGCATCAAGGTATCCGGCTTCCGTCCCTAACGCTAATGCAATACGTGCTTTTAATCCTAAAGCTGCATAATAATTCATTTTCCACACCCGATTAGAAGGTGCCATTCCGAACAACCCATCTGAATTCAAAGATTCACCAGTATAAATAGGATCATATTTTTTCAGAATTGCAATCGCCTCTGTCAATTGAGCTAACATTTTCGTACACAATTCTTGCGTAGACAATTGTTGCAGTTCATCCCCCGTACTCTCTTTCCAATATATGCCTTTAAAAGAAGGCTCAGAGGTATATGCCGGATGGAACAAACGGACCAAATCATAATGCATTGCCACCCGCAACACTTTCAATTCTGCCAACATGACTTCTCTCGCTCCTTTTATAAAAATCACATCTTGATTCTTATCGAATAACCGGAGTAAATTATTGCATGAATAGATCGCATGGTACATGGATGCCCAAACCTGCTCTATTTTTTCTTTCATGATCTGAGAATCGTAATCAAATTCTGCAATCGGTTTCAATTCTGAATCAGGCACAAGAGTTTGTCCCATAAACTCTATTCCCCCTAAACCTAAATTTGAACCAAACAACTCAGATGAACGTAATTCCGTGTAAATCCCATTCAGTGCATTACGAAATGCAGATTCACTACTGAACAAAGCGTCCTCATCTATGTATTCCTCTTTCGGGGCGATATCAAACCAATTGTTACATGAACTTAGCGCCAATACCGCCACTACCATATATAGTAATTTCTTCATAATTATTTCTTTTTAAAAGGTAGCTTGAAGTGACAACGTGAAACTGCGGGCAAAAGGATAAATCAACCCTCTAGGCATTTTAACCGATGAATAATGGAATAAGTCATTACAACTTAATCCAAGATGCAAATCCTGCATATATAATTTATTAGCCAGATTTTTATCAAATTGATAATCCACCCGTAAAGATGCTAAAGAAATCATATTCCTTGACTCAACAAAACGAGATGTTGGTAACGTCGTGGAATTATCAAAGCCTAAATATTCGGTCTGATCCCCGGCCTTTTGCCATTTATCCATCATATCAACCGGTCCGTTTTGTCCAATAGAGGCCTCATCCACGTATCTCACCGCCGTTATATTGTATATCTTAGATCCGAAAGAATAACGGAACATACAATTAAAACTCCAATTTTTCAGACTTCCCAATAAACCAAAACTACCTGCCAACTTAGGAGTCGGATCTCCTTGATAGACCAAGTTCGTTGCCTCCCATTGATTCGTTTCGGTTCCATTCTGTGTAATGAAGATTTCTTTACCTGTTTGTGCATCAATTCCCTTTGAATCTACGGCATAAATCGCATTGACCGCTTTCCCTTCCTTTAGCTGAAGAGTTGATGTTTGATTACTTTCATTCCACTCAGCCATAAAATCATTCGGGCAAGTTTCCAGTTTATTTTTATTGAATGTTCCATTCCATAAAAGGCCTAAAGACAACCCGTTTACATCTTTCAAGATGTCTGCATTTAGCCCAAACTCTAACCCGCTATTCCGAATTTCTCCCCCATTATTCCATTTCCAAGCGGAGCCATTTACAACATTATCCTTTATCCGAGTAACAACATCCTTGCTCAACGTATTGTAATAACGTACGTTTGCTGATAAGTGGTCGAACAGAGTAAACCGGATGCCAACGTAGAAGTTATGATCACTTCTCCATTTCAATTTTTTATTATAATCATTGATCGGATTCAATGTCACTAAACCCAGTTTATTGGAGCTACTTGTCGCGTTCAAATAAGGATTATCAATATCATAAGCATACATTGGATTCACTTGATCGTAATCGAACTGAAATCCCGGAGTCATACCAATACCTGCCGACAATACAAGTTGATTTAGAACATTGCTCTCTTGCAGGAATTTCTCGTTACGAACATTCCAATATCCCCCCACGGACCAAGCCATTGTAACTCGTTTTTTAGGAGCTAAACGAGATGACTTGTCCGCCCGTAGGCTAACATCCACCCCATAACGCTGATCAAAATTATAGCTACCACTTAAATATCCGCTAAAAAGACGATCAAATGCCTCCTGGCCTCCCGGTCTTGTATTAAACGCATAAGTCTTTGCAAAAGAAATATAGTCCATATGATCACTAGGCAAACCAACACCTATATAATTATCACTATAATCTTTTGCCGCATACCCGTGAATCCCTAATGACACGTTCAAATGGTGACGATCAAACTGATTCGAATAATTTAAAACCAAATCTTCTTCATAAATTGTGGTATTTTCCCGACGAATTTTATATTGACCGGCTAGCTCGGCACTATCTAAAGGTAGATCACTAAAATATTCCGATTTAAAAGAAATATACTGATCGAACTTATTAAAATCTTTGGTAAAAGTGAAATTACCAGATAACTCCAGATGTTCCATAATCTGCCAAGTCATATTCAAGGTATTCATTACCCTTGTAGCTCTCGATTTTGAAAAACTGGATAAAGAGGCCTCATAATACGGGGATACTTGTTCACTAAAAGTTCCCTCTCCCATAACAGATGCGGAGTGTTGTCCCCCACTTCCCTTACGATAATATGGATTAATCAACATATAATCCTGAAATACACCATAAGGAGACTCTTTTCCATAAATCACATCTATACGTAACTCATCAGAAACATATAACTTACTATTTCGATAATCTAAACGGGTTCCTATAGCATAATGATCCCGCTTAGAGCCCTTCATGACACCTTTATTACCCGGTGTAGCCAAGAAATAGGCCCGATACAAAATTGAACTGTCCCCTCCCTCTATCTCAAGTTGATGTTTATGCCGGAATGGTTTTTGTAGAGGTACTTTCAACCAATTCGTGTTACCATTTTTCAGCCGCTCTTGATAAAGAGCATCATTCCCATCATACATACCCATACTTTTCTCTAATGCCAGTTTCTGAGAAGCATTCATTATATCGTAACTACTCAGATCTGCAACATCAATTCCTCCATCAAAACGATAATACAAGCGAAGACTTCCCGCTTGCATTTTTTTAGTTGTAATTGCGATTACACCATTCCCGGCCCGAACACCATAAATAGCTGTTCCGGTTGCATCTTTAAGAATGGTTACACGTTCCACCCGATTTATATCGAAATCAGCCAAGCGATCCATCGATATTTCATAGCCATCAACAATAATCAATGGTAACACTCCTCCCTCTTTTCCCAAAATTGTTTTTACACCTCGAAAAGTAATTTCAGACGGTACGTAATTAGGATCAGAGCCATACCACTCCTCAGCCCTATCTATTATCATAGAGGGTTCCACTACCTGCAAAGCTTTCAAGAGATTAGTCGGATGAAAACGTTTCAATTGGTTCCCACTGAAACTATTTCCAAGGATTGCCTTCTCATCACGAGTTTGTACATTTTTCTTTATTCCGGTCTGTGCTGCCACCAATACAGAACTTCCAACCAGAATCATGACCCCGAAAATAGCTCGCCAAACAAAAATGTTATTTCGACTTTTTCCAGGATACTTTCTTTTTTTCCCTCGCAAAAGTTTAATCATAAGTTAATGAATTAATTGATTTAAGTATAAATAGTTATTATGCTTCTTCCCGGATAATTACTTTACCATTTTTAATGTCTAAAACGAAAGGAATACCTGTCGAGCGAATAATTTCAAGCACTCGATCAAGATTATCAAAACGTTTAAACTCTCCGGAGAAATGGTATTTATCCAAAAGCATATCAGGTACCTCATATTCAAAATCATACCATCGAGATAGTTGTTGCATAACCTCCCTCAACGTCGAATATCTAAAAATAAAATAACCATCCTTCCAAGCTGTATAAATCCGGGGATCAACATGACGTAAAGAGATACTCTTATTGTTCGGGTTATAAACACTCTGCCTACCATTTTCTTGCAGAATCTGACCTATATCCGGGCGATTAACCACACCCACGTTTACTTTCCCTTCAATTAACGTGGTGTAGATCATCGGAGCCCCTAAATAAGCATTAACATTAAACTCTGTCCCTAACACTTTCACCTCATGCTCGCCGGAAATAATCTTAAAAGGACGTTGCTCGTTTTTAGCAATTTTAAAATAAGCCTCCCCTTGAAGATATACAACACGTTCCTTTACTATATCATGCACAAAATATTGCAATGTAGATTCTGCATTTAACCAGATTTCACTGCCATCAGCCAATACCAGATGAAATTCTCCACCCTTAGGAACAACAATTTTATTGTATTTTTCTTCTTTTTCGATCTGATCTTTTGAATAAGTGATCATTTTCTTTCCAACTTCTATACCTCTTGTTCCTTCAATATCTAATGTGTCTGCATTCAAGGCAATCTGTCTATCATCATCAAGATATAAAACAGGAACTCCACGTCCCGGTAATATATTGGCAATCGCTTGATGAACCTCCACATTTTCCTTTACAATATCATCCTGTTGAAAGAAATAAACGGTAACACTCAACAAAACGGTCACAGCTGCTGCAGCACCCCAGACCAACTTCCGCATCTTAGAGTGCATGTTCTTCTGTTGAGCCAATTTCCGGACTTTTGCCCGTTTCCAGGCTCCCGCTATATCAAAACTTTTATAATACAATGTTTTTTCTTGGATATAATCCGGGTCTGATAATTTTTCTAACACCTCCTCTTTACCAGATGCGGTTTCATCCCAATCAGAAATTCTCCGTTTATCTGTTTCAGTCTCATTATCAGACAGTCTTCTTCCAACACTCTCTCCTAATTTAATTACATCAACAATCTTTTTCATCATCTTATTTCTCCTTTTCAATGCCTACAACACTCATAAGAAAAAACAAGACGACACCTTTCTTTAAAAAAACGACATTTTTTTAAAGAATTATTTACACAGAAGTAATTATCAATGGATTACAAACGACTCAAATATAAAATATTCTAAAAATCACCACGACATTACGCTACCATGGCTGTAACAAGAGAAGCAAGATTCGTAATTCATTCAGACGTCCCCGAAGATATTGATAAGCTCGTGCCTTGTGTGTCCTGACCGTATTCACCGAGATTCCCAACTTTTCTGCAATCTCATCATTAGAATATCCTTCTAATGCCAACAACATCACTTGTCGACCGACTTCAGACAATTTTAAAATTTCTTCATACACCATTCGAGATGCTTCCTCTTGAATAACAGCATCCACATAATAAGTTGTACTTTCAAGCTCTCCTTGAGTCTTTTGAACGGAATCTGCATATTTAGAGGCAATCCTCCGATGGCGGATATGATTCAAGCATTTATGACGTATTGTCTTATAAAAAAACGCCTTTACATAGTAGATATTTTCAAAGGACTCTTTCTGCTCCCAAAAAGTAACAAAAGTATCCTGTACAATATCCTCACAAGCATCATCTCGCCCTAAAAAATCTTGAGCAAAAGCAACAAACAAAGCAAAGGTATCATCAAAGAAATTTTTCAGAACCTTTTGATCTCCTTGTTGCAATTTTTCAAACAAGACTTTTTCCGTGAGCCGATTCATCATTCTCTAAAATGTAAAAGTATATATATAAATCACTAATAATCAATAGATCACACTATTATTTCCATCACCACAAATATATAGTAAAATTCACCAATATCCAAAGATTTAAATTTCTCGACTTAATATCAATTACATAATTCTAAAAAACTTCAATTATTTATCTTACATTTATGGAATTTCTGTTCTCCCCGCATCTATGTAATAACATTTCCCCCAGGAATTGCGAATAAACATAGAAAGGAAAAGTATAATTAAACAGATAACGATATGATGAAAAGATTACTTATTATCACGGTATTAATATTCGGTGTACTTGCCGCTTTCGGACAAAAAAATGTTTCCGACAAAGAAAATGAGGCAGCACCGAAAACAGCCTTAATCGAGGCACAAAAGGATTATCAGAAAGCAATAAAAGAAAAAAACTCTCCGTTGCTGATTCAATCATTAATCCGCCAGATCAAATACCAATCTTTAATTGATATGGACAGTATTCCTCCCATGTTGCAAAACTTGGAAGAATACATAGAAACAGACCAGAATATTGTTGAAAAAAGTATTCTCCACTCGTTATTGGCAGAACTTTATCAAATGTACTTCAATACCCAACGAGGGAAGATCAACCGTAGAACACCAATCACGGGTTACGTACCCCGTAATATGGCAGAATGGACAGGTAACATATATCGAGAAAAAATATTCCAACACGCACTGGATGCGGTAAAAGCCCAACCCCAACTCTCCGAGGTAAATTGCCTCTCGTACAAAGAAATTCTCGTACTTGGGAAAAACTCACCGGCACTTCGTCCGACGATGTACGATTTTCTCGTGTATCGCAGTATTGATATTCTAAACACTATTTTTCGTTACGATAGACAGGAACCGCTCACGAACAAGCAACTATTGCTCGCCCCGGTAAAGGAATTTGTCCAAATGCCCATCGAGGTAAAAAAGATGGATGCTTATTCAAACACGCTCAAACTTTATCAATCATTATTACAATCCGAGATCGCGGCTCAACGCACGGATGCCATTCTTATTTCCGATCTGGACCGTTTGGAGTATGCGAACAATATCATCGGTTTAAGTCTGAACGATTCTTTATACATTCAGGCTTTAGAACAATTGTCACAACAATATAGCAAAAACCCTTACAAAGTTGAAATTCTTTACAAACTTGCCCAATATTATTACCAGGGAAATTATATTTCAAGTAATAGAGATCCTCAAAAAGCCTTGGATATATGTAATAGCGGGATACGCCAGTTCCCCAAGTATTTCCGGATAGACGTTTTAAAACAATTAGCCAAGGAAATCACCCAAACTACCGTATCCTATTCTATAAATCCCAACGTGTACCCGGGACACAAACAAGAGGTGAACCTTTCCTTCAAGAACTTATCAGAAATTTCAATCTCGCTGTACAAAATCACGGAACCCACTCTGGAATACCTGAATTTGAACAAAAGAGTTCCGAAACTGGAAAAAATATCGACTCACACGTATCGTCTTCCCAAGCGACTGGATTCTCAGGACACGATTCTACGACTTCCCGTACCTAACACGGGACGTTACCAGTTAACCGTGTCTTACGCAAATAATTCCAAAGCGGACTCATCCTATTTCAGTTCCAGTCGTCTATCTACCATTGCCCGCAAAACGGGAGAAACAACTTATAATGTCCTCGTTTGTGATCTCATTAGCGGGAAACCCATCGAAGGAGCAAAAGTAAAAATCTACAAGAGAAACGGACAAAAGTACAGTCTCGCAGGAGAATTTTCTTCCGACAAAAACGGGATTGCCACGTTGAATGAATCCAATCCTGACAATTATTATCAAGTTACCCTGGGAGAAGATAATCATGGTACAATAAACCGCCTTCCCTACCAATACATTGGTCGTACCGATGCCCAATTATCTTCGGTAAACCTTTTTACGGACAGGGCAATATATCGTCCCGGACAAATAGTATATTTCAGCGGCATCAGTTGGGAATCCACCCAAGATGCGTCCAAAGCGATTGTCGGAAAAAACTATACGGTAACTTTACAAGACGTGAATCAACAGGTTATCGCAAAACAAGAAGTCCGGACAAACAAGTTCGGATCCTTTGCCGGAAAGTTCTCCTTGCCCAAAGAAGTGTTGAATGGTATGTTTATCATCTCTACTGATGGAGGTAGACAAATGATCACCGTAGCAGAATACAAACGTCCAAAATTCGAGATCACGTTTAACCCACTGAAGGATGCCTATAAATTAGGGGACCGGCTTACCGTTTCCGGTATTGCCAAAACTTATTCCGGAGTCAACATCGAAAATAGCAAGGTTACCTACACCATCCAAACCCGTACTTTTGATTGGGGCCTCCAGGAAAATACGATTGCAGCAGGAAAAACACAAACGAATACAAAAGGAGAATTTGAGATCTCTTTCCAAACGAAAGAATCTCCCAATACTCCTGCAATATACAGAGGATTCAATACTTATACCGTTTCCGTCACGGTTACAACGTCCAACGGGGAAACTCAGGAGGCGCAATACCCGATTATCATCACAAATCAACGTTATCAGTTAAACTCCCTCATAACCCCTGAAATCAATAAAGATCTTCCAAGTAAGATTCTGGTTACAACCCAAAATCAACTCGGTTATCCCTTGACAGAAAATATCACATACGAACTGTTCTCTCTTAAACCGTTACAGAAATTAGGAGAGCAATATGACGAAGGGAATCTACCCATTGACAAAAAAGTTCGAGAAGGAACGTTCACGACCGGAGAAGACAAAAAACTGGAAATGAACTTGTCGTCCTTGCCTTCCGGTGCATACTTGTTGAAATTTGCGGGAACAGGAAACGATAAAGATATTACTTACCAAAGAATCGTCTATCTGTATTCCACTCAAGATGAACGTCCTCCCTATCCGACTTACTATTGGTGCGTGCAAGAGAAAACGGAATGTTCTCCCGGTGAAAATGCCAAAATTCTGGTGGGTTCGTCCGCTAGAGAGGTGTACGTGTTATATGAGGTATATTCCAATCAGAAATTCATGGAACGCAAACGCTTCATGCTGAATAATTCCAATACAACCTTGTCTATCCCTTACAAGGAAACTTACGGTCCAACAGCTGAAGTCTTTATCAGTTACATAAAGGATGACAAATTCTTCCTAGAAAACATTACTTTAACTCGTAAAGAAACAAGCAAACAACTGGATATTACCACGAAAACATTCCGAGATCACCTTACCCCCGGACAACAGGAAGAATGGTCATTCATTATCAAAACCGAACAAGGGAAAGCCGTTATTGCGGAAATGATGGCAGGAATGTACGATGTCTCGCTGGATAAAATTCGTTCACATCGCTGGAACTTCAATCCTGTCTACTCCACTTATAGCATGCCCCCCAGATGGAGATATACCACCTATCCGCTAAACGGTTATTTAAGCGAACACATCAAATGGGCAAATGTCCCTAGATTTAAATATGATGTATTAAATCTATATGGCCTAAATCAGTTTGGATTCTCTAACGAGGCACAGATCATGGTAAGAGGATACGATGGAGTACCGGGAGCCTTAGCAGAAGAATCTACGACAGAAGACGTAGCGGTTGTTGCTTTCGGAAAAGTAGCAGGAGTTTCCAACTTAAGTAATTCCGACCCGAAACTCTACATCAGAGGAATATCTTCTTTTAAAGAATCCAGGGACGAGGCCTTTGTAACCGGCGAACTTGCCAGCCCGGAAATCAGGCAAAATTTCCAAGAAACAGCCTTTTTCTTCCCTCAACTCTTGACAGATTCAACCGGTAACGTGGTCATTAAATTTACAGTACCGGAATCAACCACCACGTGGAAATTCATGGCTCTGGCACACACACCGACCATGCAGTTCGGACAAATTGAAAAACTCGTCGTTACAAGTAAGAAATTCATGGTTAACACGAACTTACCACGATTCGTACGTACAGGGGATAAAGTCGTATTACAAGCCACAATTAATAATCTCTCGTTGGAAATACAGCAAGGAGAAGCCTACCTTGAGTTATTCGTTCCCTCAACCAATGCTGTGATCAGCAAACAGCTGGTAACGTTTAACGTGAAGGCACAGGAAAATCAAACCGTCAACTTTGAATTTACCGCCTCGGAGAACATAGATTTACTCGGCTGTCGCATTGTTGCCTCTTCTTCAGAATTCAGTGATGGAGAACAGCACGTACTGCCCGTGGTTCCTAACGCAACTTTAGTCACCCAGACACTACCCATATTCACGAGTCAACAAGGCCAACAAACATTCAAGCTGAATGCCCCGAAAGGTGTCACCCCGTATCGCCTGACCCTGGAACTCACGGCAAACCCGATATGGTATGCAGTGTTAGCTCTACCGACTATAAACACTCCACAAACAGATAACGTGACCGAAATCACGGCATCCTATTATGTCAGTACACTTGCCACGGCCATTGCCAACGCAAACCCGCAGATCACAAATACCATCCAGCAGTGGATGCAAAAACCGGATGCCACCCTAACCTCTCCGTTAGAAAAGAACCCGGAATTGAAATCTATCCTATTGCAACTTTCTCCCTGGGTAACCGATGCCCAGAATGAAACTCAACAGATGCATTCATTAGGAGAACTTCTGGATGTTAATCGCCAAAATTACATCTCACAACAAGCGATCAACAAACTTGCCGAACTGCAAAATGAAGATGGCGGATGGTCTTGGTTTAAAGGATTTAATTCCAGTACCTTCATGACAGAAAACGTGCTGGAAGCTATGGCAAGACTTGTCTCTTTAAACGTCACAAGTCACCCGGAACAGGTGAAAAAGATGCAAATCAAGGCATTACAATTCCTGGATAAACAAATACAGGAATCCTACAAACACGTGGAGACAGCCGGATATTCTCAAATCTTGTACTTGTACACACGTAGCGCATACAGAGATATTCCACTGACAGAGGCTCTGGAGGCACATAAATATTATCTCGGCCAACTGGAAACGTCATGGACAAAACTTTCTCTTTACGAAAAAGCCTTAACTGCCATCGCTATGCAACGTTACGGTAAAACGGATATTGCCAAACAAATTATCCGTTCTCTGAAAGAATATTCCACGACAACCCCCGAAATGGGAATGTATTGGGCAAACAACCGTTCTACCCTGTTCACGAATTCCACTATTCAAACCCACGTGACCATCATGAGCGCCTTCCGGGAGATCGAAGGAAATTCCATGGATACGGAGTTGATGAAACAATGGTTATTACGGCAGAAACAAACCCAAAGCTGGGGATCAACGCCAAGTACGGTAGACGCCATTTATGCCTTGTTACTCACGGGAAATAATCAATTGGCATCATCAGAAGAACTGACTATCAAACTCGGAAACAAGAACCTGAATGTTTCCCCGGAAGAAAAAACACTCGGTTACATCAAACAAACTTTCACAAGTAAAGAAATTACCCCGAAGATGATGAACGTAACCCTTTCAAAGAAACAGCAACAAACAAGCTGGGGTGGTCTATATTTACAATACTTTGAAAAATTAGACAAGATTACCAGTCATTCAGGTGGTATCTCCGTGAAGAAAAATCTTTTCATTCAGAAAGAAAATGCCAATGGCAATACACTTACCCCACTGGCAGGACAGGATTTACAAGTCGGAGACCGAATTTGTATCCGCATCACGGTAACCAATGATCAGGATATGCAATTCGTACATCTGAAAGATTTGAGAGCCGGATGTTTCGAACCCACGGAACAGCTATCTGGTAACCGCTGGCAAGACAATCTTGGATACTATCAAGAAACTACAGATGTCGCAACAAATTTATTCTTTGATTTCCTCCCCAAAGGCACGCACGTGTTCGAATACACGGTATGGATTGCCCAAAGTGGGACTTATCAAGATGGCATTACCACCTTACAATGTATTTATGCTCCACAATATTCAGCGAATAGTGATGCCGGAAGCGTTACCGTTCAGTAAACAAAAAGAAAAGTTGAGAATTTGATTCTCAACTTTTCTTTTTGTAGTCTCACATTTATTTCTCTTCCAAAATTAAGCGGAAACCTGATCCATGTACATTTTCTATTTTGATCGCTGGATCATCTTTAAAATATTTTCTCAACTTGGTCACGTAAACATCCATACTACGGGCCGTGAAATAATCGCTGGCTCCCCAGATCTCATTCAAGGCCTTATCACGTTGTAACAGACCATCCCGATGATAATATAATAATTCCAGCAAACGAGACTCTTTCGGGGTCAACTTAATAACTTCATCACCTTTTGTAATCGTACGCAACTCCGTGTTAAACAAGTAAGCTCCCAATTCTATCAATTTAGGTTTCACTTCCGTTTCTTCATGTTCGCAACGGCTGAGAATAGCTTTAATCTTAAAGATCAACAATTCGGAATCAAACGGCTTAACAATATAATCATCTGCCCCAATCTCGTAACCCAATTTCATGTCATCCTTCATACTTTTAGCGGTGATATACACGAAAGGTACTGTAACGTCCAGCTCCCGGATTTTCTTACCTAAAGTAAAGCCATCCATCTCGGGCATCATCACATCCAATAGACACAAATCGAACTTTTCCTTACGAAATGCTTCAAAGCCATCGACTCCGTTCGTGCAGTGTATCACATCGTAATCGGATAACTCCAAATAAGATTTCAGAACCGACCCGAAACAAGGATCGTCTTCTACCAAGAGTATTTTATGTCCCATATCTATTTATTTATATATTTACTATTTCAACTCTCCATTTTAAAAATAATCTCTACTTGAGTCCCCTTATTCTTCTTCGAGGTTAACTGGATCTCTCCGCCATGCAATTCCACGATCGATTTTGCATAGCTCAACCCCAATCCGAACCCTTTCACGTTATGCACGTTCCCGCTAGGTACCCGATAGAAACGTTTGAACACCTTGTCCTGCGCCTCCTTCGGAATTCCGATTCCCGTGTCTCGAACTCCAATAATAAAACGGTTACCCTCCTGTTTCGTGTATATGTATATATTCAACGAATCATGGGAATATTTGATGGCATTATCAATCAAATTACAGACAACATTCAGCATATGTACCTCATCCGCAGATATTACATAACCTTCCGGATCTAGTTCGGCTCGAATAACTCCTCCCTTCTCTTCGACTTGTAGTCTGAAATGTTCTACGGCCTCATCCACCAGCACGTTCAAGTTTACAGGAACTTTTTTCAAATGTACTTCTCTCCGGTCCAGCTTAGCCTGCAACAAGATTCTTTCCACGTATTTATTCATCCGCTCGTTCTCGTTACGGATCATTGAATTAAACTTCAATATCTGTGTTCGATCGTTCAACACCTTTTCTTTCTCAATAGCAGACGTGGCCAGTGAAATCGTTGCCAACGGGGTCTTGAACTCGTGTGTCATGTTATTGATAAAATCATTCTTGATCACAGACAATTTCTGTTGTCGCATGATAATCACGATCGTAATAATAAACACGCTCATCAAACCGATAATACAAAAACCCGAAGCGATAAACATCCATCCCATATTATTATAGAAAAGAGAATCCTTCGTGTCAAACATCACACACAGGTTAGCATCTTTCGTGGTCTGGTCATTGGGGAACAACTCTACGTAATAGAATCCTTTTGTTCCCTTTTCCTTGATATATTGTACGATTTGCTCCCGGGTCATAATCTTCCACGTGAACGGGTTATCAATTCCCGTATTGATCATTTCCTCTTTCAAGTAAGGATTTAAATCAACGTTCTCCAAACGTTTCTCCACCTGCGCCATCTGCGGATCTTTCTCCCTCAAATAACGAATCACAAACTCCCGTACCAGATCCATCATTCGCTGACGTTCCAACGAATCGGCTAATCTTTCGGCCTCCGATGTCGCAGAACGCATCACCTGATAAAGGATATTATTATCCCGGTCCGTTTCCAAGATATAGCCGGGGCCCATCCGTCCTCCCGGATTCATGAAAATCCTCAACATGCTAGAGATATTTCCCCCCTGCCCTTCTCCGACTTTACCTTTAGAGAAAGCAAGCGAAAAAAGAGAGATTTCGTTATTACCCGGATCTTCATCCGCCAATACAGAATCCTGAGCATGATTCATCGTAGAAATAACTTCCTCCACCTGCGTGTAGCGTTCTTTCAAATCATTAAAAAGACGAATATTATTAGTTTGCTCAACCAGATTAACAGCCTTCCCTAAAACATCGTACACCTTTGAGGTGAAACGAGCCTCACCTTCCCGCATACTATATTTCATCCAAATCCATTGCACGCTCACCACCGCAATAAAAGCGATAAGCATAATGATAGATAATATTCTGATTATTATTTTTTTAATCATAAGCTGCCATATACAATCAGCGAAAATAGCATTTTTTATTTCATCATGCAATGACTTGAAAAGAAAATATCATGAAAAAGAGGTACCCGGGTAAGGTACCTCTAAAAAACAACTAAGTAATAAAAACGGGAAAATTAAAACCACTATAATGGTTTTATGCTTTATTTTAGTTTGCTCTCTAACACTTTGTAAATGTTACTTTCTTTATTTTCAACCGTCATTTTGTTGAATAGTTTCTTTTGCAAATCCAAACTATCCACTAACTGGTCTTTAATCAAAAATAAAGAAATTTCTTTACGCGGGTTAGCAACAATCAAATCTCTTGTCCAATTGGCTTGTTTTTTCAGAAAACGTTGTTTTTGCAACTGGTGAATACCCAGCATAACTTCATCATCCTTGGTAAGTTTTTCTTTTTTACTGATCTTTTCTATACGCTTGTCAATCTTGGCAATATCTTCACCAAATCTTTCCTTGTACATCTTCTTGATTTCCTTGTACTCGTCCATCAAACCAGAACCATCAGCTTCGATTTGATCCGGGAATTTGATTTTACCTTTGATCCAGATCATATCTTTTGTATCCAGAATAGCCTCAACCGTGGCCTTTCCATCAATATCAACCCATACTCTTCCCGGGATTTTAAACTGATCTGTTCTTAAATCTATTTTACCATCTTTCACCTCTTGTTGAGCCAAAATCGTCAAACCCGGTTCGCCCGGCATCTCTGCCAGTAATTTTACAGTTCCGTTCAGTCCTTCTACTTCTCCCCGTACTTTTACAGTATCACTATCGCATGCACAGAACAAAAGTGTGGCAAGTGCTAAAAATAAACTAAATCTTTTCATAATAAATAAGTTTTGTCTCCCATTCATGTCTTATCATGAATGTAAATTTCATCTGTTATTTTATCAAGCTCTTATAATAAACCATACATCACAGCGAGCAATATTACCCCCTGTAAACATGGACAAATATACAAAAAAATTTATAACCCCACACTTCTTAAAAGTAATTTAGCAGAGCTTGATGGTTTCGGTGCATCAACATCGACAATTCGCCCCTCCGGATCAATCAGCATATAGCGGGGCATTACAGTAACCATATAGCGAGAATAGAATGCATACGTATTGTTTACGACATAATGTTCTCCGGGGAGATTTTTTACTTGTCCCAGCCATTGGGAAGGTCCCATGCAAAAAGTAGCGAAAAGAATATTCTTATCTTTATACTCTTCGACAAGTTTTTTCCACTCAGCCTGAACCTCTTTATCCATCTCTCCATAGCTAGAAGCCCAAACAGATATGTATAGGAATTTACCCCTCAAATCTTTTAAGTACAATGCCTTTCCGTTACTATCCTGTAAAGAAATATTCGGAGCGGTAGCCCCCGGAGACAACTTACGCCAGCGATCTACCAGTTGTTTTATCTTCACCATTTTACTGGTATCAGACACTTCATTCCAACATACTGCCAATAAATAATCGGCATCTTTCAACCCATTTTCCTGAAAATAATTATAAACAACCTCGGATAATAAATAATCCCGAACCTTTACACTATTAACATTTGAGCGGATATAATTAACCAAGCGACGCATACTGAAATTTTGTCCCTTGTAATAAATATAATTCAAAACAAAACGTTGGTAACAATCAAAAGCTAACATATCCTCGTTGTTAATGTCAAACTCGGACACGAAATTATCATACAACACTCCCGGTTTATACAATGTATCAAAAGCAACATGACTACGAGGATAATGTATTGCCTGCTCTGCAACACGATACCTGATCCGTTCACGTTCTTGCTTCGTGAATTCTTCTCCCAAGTTCTTTGCCTCTAACAAAACGGTACTGGTATTAATATTTTCCCGCATCCGATTCACAAAATCCTTCTCATTCAGTTTATATAAATTAGGATCGTAAATGAAATATCGATTTTGTTGTTCCTTCAAATAAGTATTAATTGCACTCAATGTACCTTTAAACTGCAAGGAATTGGACACATTCCTCACGTTATTCATACTGATTTCTAAATCTTCTCCAGGTGTTAAAAAAACTTGAATCGAATAAGGAATGAAACGAGCATAGGTACCCTTTTCCAGTTCTATTTTACCGGAAAAATAATGTTTCTCATCCAGGCGGAATTTATGAAGGCTATCGTTTACTTGAAAATAAACAACAGTATCACCTGTCTCTACCCGGCCCGATACTTGCACACTTTTATTACGAGTACAAGCAACGAAAAGAATAATAATTATTATACCTACAAAACTCCTCATGCGTCAACACATTAATTTTTAGAATACAAAGATATATATTCAGCAAAAAACTATGTGTTAAAAAAAAGGTAAATAAAAAAGGCAACCGCATGGTTGCCTTTTTGCATATCTTAACAGATAATTATTTTGTTATTGCAATGAAGTCGTTGTTTTCAAAGAATTTAGCAAATTCCATATCGGTTGCAGCCAATTGTTTGAATGAACCATCCAAAGAACATGCTTTTCTCAAGTTTTCGATTACTGCAGTTGCATCATTGGTTCTAGCACCAATAACAGCTTTCAAGTAATAAGACATCGGACATTCTTTGTTTTCAGCATTCAATTTCTTCAACGCCTCGTTATTATTTCCAGCAAGCACGTTAGCTAAAGCAGCATTCACACAATTGCATTGACCGAAATAATTTACAGCAGCAGCATAGTCACCGCTCTTGATAGCCACGATACCTTTGTTATAGTTTACTTCGTCACCAGCACCGGTAGCAGCACCAAAATAAATTTCAGCTTGTTTCAAATCACCATTTTTCAAAGCTACAGCACCCAAGTTGTTTTGAACAACTGGATTGTTAGCTGACATGGAATTAGCTTTATTGAAATTAGATTGAGCAGCAGCGATATTACCCATTTCAAATTGAATCATACCTGCATCGTTGAAACCTCTCCAGTCATTCGGGAATTGTTTCATACAAGCCTCATAGATAGCTAATTTATCATTGTTATTATCGAACAAAGTAGCAGAATAAAGTAATTCTTCTACATTCAAGTCTGCCGGATTTGATTTAGCTAAAGCTTTCAATTCATCGTCTGACTTACCTATCAATTCGGTATTTACAACAAACAAAGATCTTCTTAATTTCGGAAGGATCTGATCAGCAACAACTGCGAAAGCAGATGCGATATTTCTGATTTCTCTCTCTCTTACTTCAGGATCAGAGTGCATTGACAATACGCGAAGGATCAATTCTTTATCCTGAATATTTGATTCTTCCATAGCTTTCTTGAATCCGTCCCAGTCTTCAGCTACAACGAAATTCTTGAAGAAATTCTCGTCTTTATACTGATCAACTTTACCTTTCTTCATTTGTTTTTTCAAGAAAGTAGAAGAACTCTTTTCACGTTGGTTAGCTAATTTCTCGTTGAAATCATAAGCACCATCAGGAGAAGCGTATGATCTAACATCAATTCCGTTCAAGTTCATATTTTCTTTCGCTGCAGCTTCTTTGATGTAAGCCTCTAACTTTTTCATTTCTTCAGAAGTCATTTCTTTAGAACGAATGTTTGCAGAGTTAATCAAATAATAGATAGCAGCCTCTTCCTGTTGCTTGATAATCCGTTGGAATTTATCCTCTCCGACTGAAGTTGCAGGAGCGTTTACTACCAAAGTTTCAGTAGCAATCACACCATCGCCAATTTTTCTCGGATCGAATTTCACGGTTTTGGCACCTTTTGCCCCGGTAATATCGATTTCCAAATCAGAAAGTCTCATTGCATCCTCGTAAGGAATACGGCTCATGTAAGAAACGGTCTTACCAGCTTCGTAAGGAATCACTTCTGCATTACCCTGAACTTTCTCACCTTGGATAGCTTTCATTTCATAAGCTTTCTCTCCTCCTTTGAAACGCAATACAGGGGTAGCCTCAATAGCCACTTTTTTGTTAAAATATTTAGCCGGGAAAGTTACGTCTATCTTCAAATCAACCATTCCTCCTTTAGCCACTAATGTCTCCGGAGTAACAGAATACGTGATTTCTCCTGCACGTTTCTTCATTTTATTCAATGAAGAACAGGACACAGTTATTAACCCAGATAAGGCAACAACGGCAACAAAACCTAATGTTTTTTTCATACTCGTCTTAATTTTTATTGTAATACTCAAATTAGTTCACTTCCTTTTTCACAAAACAAATGTATAAATTTTTATTAATATATAAAAGGCTACACAAATTTTGTACCAAAAACTAATGAATTTTATCCAAAATCAGTTTCTCCGCTCTTTCCAGAGCTTTACTAACCCCCTCAGGATTTGATCCTCCGGCAGTTGCGAAAAATGGTTGTCCACCACCACCACCTTTAATTTCTTGAGCAGCATCCTTGACGATCTGCCCGGCATGCAATCCAAAGTCTTTCACCAGAGTATCGCTGAACATCACGGTCAAATGAGGCTTATTATTAAAGACACCACCAATCACCAGAATGAGGTTATTCAACTCCCCTTTTAGCTGGAAAGCAATATCTTTCACGTTTGCCGGGGGCATCATAACCGTCTTCACAATCATGTTAATATCACGGATTACACGCTTTTCGTTCTTCCACCCTTCTTTCATGATCCGTAAACTCTCCTGCGTGAATTTCTCTACATCTTTCTTTAATCCCTCGTTTTCGTTCAACAGTTCTCTAACATTCTCTAATACACCTCGGTTAGACTTAAACATACTATCAATTTCCTTCATCATCTTGAAATAATTCAAGATATATTCTTCCGCCTTCGCTGCCGTAATGGCTTCTATACGACGAACCCCGGCAGAAACGGAACTCTCTGAAATAATCTTGAAGAACCCGATTTGCCCCGTGGCATGGGCATGCGTACCTCCACACAATTCCACAGATTCCCCAAATTTCACCACACGGACCAAATCCCCATACTTCTCCCCGAAGATAGCCATCGCCCCCATTTTCTTGG
This sequence comes from Butyricimonas sp. RTP31003st1_G1_RTP31003_210430, assembly GCF_040920905.1. Taxonomy (NCBI): domain Bacteria; kingdom Pseudomonadati; phylum Bacteroidota; class Bacteroidia; order Bacteroidales; family Odoribacteraceae; genus Butyricimonas; species Butyricimonas sp. RTP31003st1_G1_RTP31003_210430. Next base: position 44,198 of record NZ_JBCOSQ010000025.1, read on the forward strand.
CTTGCCCGATAGGTATAGCCCGACTTTCTTCCAACGGATAATTCTTACGAATTTCCTGGTTCACTATGGCTGCAACTTTCTCCAACTCTTCGTCAGTTACCTTCTGAAAATGGGAAAAGTCAAAACGCAAATACTCGTCACTCACGTATGATCCTTTCTGCTCCACGTGCGTTCCCAACACTTTCCGCAAAGCATAATGCAACAAGTGAGTTGACGTGTGATTATTCTCCGTGGCAACCCGTTTGTCCAAATCCACCTTTGCCGTGAACACCTGAGTCAAATCCTCCGGCAAACGGTCTGTTATATGAACCGTCAACCCATTTTCTTTATGAGTATCTAAAACATTAATCTTTTCCGTTTCTGAAATCAACCAGCCACGATCACCGACCTGTCCTCCACTCTCTCCGTAGAATGGAGTTATATTAAACACCAGTTGATAAAGCGTTTTTCCTTTCGTACTCACCCGGCGATAACGGGTAATCTGCACTTCTGTTTCCGTGTAATCATACCCCACAAACTCCTGGGTATCATCGGCAATCAATTCCACCCAATCATCCGTGTTCACGGCAGCAGCCGAACGGGAACGTTCTTTCTGAGCTTCCATCTCGGCCTTAAACTCCCGACGATTTACCACCAATCCGTTTTCTTTCAAAATTAACTCGGTCAAATCCAACGGGAAACCATAAGTATCATACAACTCAAAAGCCACATTCCCCGGTACAGTCAAGAAATCTTCCGCCTTGGTCTTCTCGATAATCTTATCCAATAACTTTATACCTTTATCTAATGTACGCAAGAAGGCATTTTCCTCTTCTTGTATTACCCGCTCAATCAATACCCGCTGGGAAGAGAGTTCCGGATAGTGTTGCCCCATAACCTCAATCAACACCGGCACCAACTTATACATGAATGCATCCTTCTGATCCAAGAATGTATAAGCATAACGAACAGCCCGACGTAAGATTCTCCGGATCACGTAACCGGCTTTCACGTTCGAAGGCAACTGCCCGTCTGTAATTGA
>NZ_JBCOSQ010000025.1:45372-69807 GCF_040920905.1 Butyricimonas sp. RTP31003st1_G1_RTP31003_210430
ATACACAAACGCTCGAATCCCATCCCCGTGTCCACGTGATGACTGGGTAAATTCTCCAAACTACCATCAGCCTTACGGTTATACTGCATAAACACCAGATTCCAGATCTCGATCACTAACGGGTTATCCTTATTCACTAGTTCACGCCCCGGTTTCAATGCCCGTTCTGCCTCTGGGCGCAAGTCTATGTGAATCTCCGAACAAGGTCCGCAAGGTCCCATATCTCCCATTTCCCAGAAATTATCTTTTTTATTCCCGTACAGAATCCGATCTTCAGGCAAGTACAATTTCCAATACTCCAACGCCTCTTTATCTTCTTCCAAACGATCATCCTTACTTCCCTCAAAAACGGTTGCATACAATCGATTTTTATCCAATCCCATCTCTCCCGTAAGGAACTCCCAAGCGTAAGCAATCGCCTCCTTCTTGAAATAATCACCGAACGACCAGTTACCCAACATCTCGAACATCGTGTGATGATAGGTATCATGTCCCACCTCCTCCAAATCATTGTGCTTTCCGGAAACACGCAAACACTTCTGGGAATCCGCCACCCGAGTTGCTTTCGGACGCACATTTCCTAGAATTATATCTTTAAATTGATTCATTCCGGCATTCGTGAACATCAAGGTCGGGTCCCCTTTGATCACCATCGGTGCCGATGGTACTATTGTATGTGATTTCTTCTCAAAAAAATCTAAAAATCTCTGTCTGATTTCTGCTGATTTCATACCTTCTAAATTTAAAAATGACATACGCAGATTCTGTCTTTCACTCTCTATCAACTCCATGCTTATTGCCCTAATCCTCGCTCGAAAAGAAATTCAGCTCCCTTTTTGACATCCTTCCTACCAAGCGCATTTCAACCGGGATTATCATGCTATCACTTTGATCTGCCTTGTTTACCAAGTTGCAAATTTAGATTATTTCTTTAACTTTGCATCGCAAACACTATTTTTTATTAGTAACTATGCGAAAAGCAGGGTATCATTTTAATTCGGACACATTATCTTTTGATAAAATAGAATCATCTTTAAGAAAAAGGCTTTGGAGATTATTCAAGAAATTCTTTTCTAGTTTCTCCTTGGCTATTGTCATGCTATACTTGGTATATGCTTTCATTGATTCCCCGAAAGAAAAACTTTTAAAACGGAAATACGAGGAAGTTCTCACTCAATATAGTTTATTAAGTAACAAGGTAGAACACCTGGATAACGTCTTAAAAGATATGGAATCCCGGGATGATAACATTTATCGGGTGATCTTCGAAACCGACCCGATCCCGTCATCCATTCGCCGGGCAGGTTCCGGAGGGGTCGACCAGTACGAACATCTGAGACAAATCGACAACGCGGATCTGATTATCGGAACAGCCAAGAAAATAGATGAATTATCAAAAGCAATCTATATTCAAAGTAAATCCTTTGACAAGATTGAAGAACTGGCCAAAAACAAAATCGACATGTTAGCCTCCATTCCGGCTATCCTTCCGGTATCGTTGAAAGACAAAAATACACATCAGGTAACATCTTCATTCGGCTATCGGATGCATCCCATCTACAAAACCCCAAAATTCCATGCAGGCATGGACTTCACGGGTACTATCGGGACCCCGATCTATGCAACTGGCAACGGTGTAGTTATCGAAAGTAAATTTGATAAGGGATATGGCCGTCACGTGGTTATCGACCACGGATTCAGTTACAAAACGCTATATGCCCACATGGATAAAATCCTGGCTAAAAAAGGCCAAAAAATCAAGCGAGGGGACGTTATCGGATATTTGGGCAACACCGGACTATCCACGGGACCTCACCTACACTATGAAGTACGGAAAAATGACAAGCCGATAGATCCCATAAACTTTTATTTCAACGATCTCACCCCCGACGAGTTCGAGTTGTTAGTGGAGACCGCAAATAACACGGGACAAAGCATGGACTGATCCAATTTAAATTTTAGATTTAGAGATTCTAAATGAATGTATAACACCGAAAAACGAAACTTGAAAAGCTAATTTTCAATTTTCAATTTTCAATTTTCAATTAAACATGGTGGCTGAAGAATCATTAAAGTTGTATTATTCTATCGGAGAAGTAGCCGAGATGTTCGGAGTCAACACGTCATTGATCCGGTTCTGGGAAAAAGAATTCGACGTGATTAAACCTCACAAAAATAAAAAAGGGAACCGTCAATTTACGAAAGCGGATGTCGATAATTTCCATCTGATCTACCATCTAGTCAAGGAAAAAGGAATGACACTAAAAGGAGCCCAGCAACAACTCAAGAACCGGAAAGACGAAACGGAATTACACTTTGAGGTGATAAAACGCCTGAAAGGAATTAAGGAAGAATTGTTATCCATCAAAAGCCAGCTACCGTAATAATTTAGATTTTAAATTTTAAATTCTAAATTTTAAATTCCAAATATGTATATAAAAGAGATTATTTCGCTCATAGAAGCCTATGCCCCGTTAAAACTTCAGGCAAGTTTCGATAATTCCGGATTACTTTGCGGGGACCCGGAACGGGAATTAACATCCATACTACTATGTATTGATGTCACCGAAGAGGTTGTAAAGGAAGCGATTGATAAGGGACACAATTTAATTATTTCCCACCATCCACTCATTTTCAGCGGGCTAAAACATATTACTCCGGCAACTTACGTGGAGCGCTGCGTGATTGATGCCATCAAACACGACATCACTATTTACGCTGCACACACGAACATGGACGTGGTTGCCAACGGTGTAAGCGGACGTATGGCAGATAAACTCGACCTGCACCATCGGCAGATTCTTCAACCGGAAGGAGACCCGGTGGCCGGTAACGGATTCGGGATTATCGGCGAGTTACTACAACCCGTTGAAAGCATGGCCTTTTTGCAGCAAGTAAAAGAAATATTCCGGTGTGATAGGCTACGTTACACAACACCTCATACATCCTCCATACAACGGGTTGCCGTTTGTGGTGGAGCCGGAGCCTCCTTTTTCAAGCAGGCCTTGGCCGGACAGGCCGACATATATATATCAGGGGATTTCAAATATCATGACTTTTTCCTCACGGAAAACCGCATTATGATTGCCGATATTGGCCATTACGAAAGCGAACAATTCACAAAAGAGATATTTTATGAGATACTTACAAAAAAAATATCTAAATTTGCGGTTCAGTTTTCTGAGATTAATACAAATCCGATTAAGTATTTATAATATATGGTGACGAATAACAATGAGAAAATGCAAGAACTGACAGTTGAAGAAAAACTGCAGAACCTGTATGAATTACAAAGAATTGACACCGAGATCGATAAAATCAAGACTCTACGGGGAGAATTACCGTTAGAAGTTCAAGACCTTGAAGACGAGATCGCGGGATTGGAAACACGTATCGAAAACTTGAAGGTTGAATTAGGCGAACTTGACAAAACCTCTTCCACTCGGAAAATGGACATCAAGAAAGCCGAAGAAGCGATCAAAAAATACAGTGAACAATTGGATAACGTTCGCAACAATCGCGAATACGATGCTTTAAGCAAGGAAATCGAATTCCAGAAACTGGAAATTGAATTACAGGAAAAGAGAATCCGGGAAGCTCAAAAAGCAAAAGCAGAAAAAGAAGCGCTAATGGAAGAATCCAAAAAGCGTTACGAAGACAAAGTATCTGACTTGGAGGCTAAAAAAGGTGAATTGAACGACATTATCAATGAAACTCACAAAGATGAAGAGTCTTTGCAAACCAAATCGGAAGAACTCGCAGCAACCATTGACGAACGTCTATTGACGGCATATCGCCGTATCCGCTCCAACGCTCGCAATGGATTAGCCGTTGTTACCGTTGACCGTGATGCGTGTGGTGGATGTTTCAACAAAATCCCGCCACAGAGACAATTAGACATCCGTTCTCGGAAGAAAATCATCGTCTGCGAGTACTGTGGTCGTATTCTCATCGATAAATACATCTGTGACTACGACGGTTCGCAACAAAAAGCAGACCTTGAAGCTCTCCTGGATGCACAAAAGAAAAAAGGAAGAAGACTTAGAAAGTCAGAAGAATAAAAAACAAGGCTGCTCGACAAAGCAGCCTTTTTACGAATATATAATTTTAATCTGAATTAAAATGATCCCAACAAACTATGATCCGCGAACGAGCGAAGAGAAATGGTATCAATACTGGTTGGAACACAGATTTTTCCATTCCACTGTTGATAAAAAGAGAACTCCGTATTGTATTGTAATCCCGCCACCTAACGTCACGGGAGTCCTGCACATGGGACACATGCTGAACAACACGATACAGGACGTACTCGTCAGACGCGCCCGTTTACTCGGTAAAAACGCTTGTTGGGTTCCGGGAACCGACCATGCCTCCATTGCCACGGAAGCCAAAGTGGTAGCCAAACTTAAAAGTGAAGGCATCGAGAAAAGGGACCTTTCCCGGGATGAGTTTTTAAAACACGCTTGGGCATGGACTGAAAAGCACGGGGGGATCATCCTCGAACAATTAAAGCGATTGGGTGCATCCTGCGATTGGGACAGAACCTGTTTTACAATGGACGAAGTCCGTTCTGCCAGCGTGATAAAGGTATTTATCGACCTGTATAACAAAGGACTTATCTATAAAGGAGTCCGGATGGTTAACTGGGACCCGTCGGCCAAAACAGCCGTATCCGATGAAGAAGTTGTTTACAAAGAGGAACACAGCAAATTATATTACCTACGTTACCGTATTGAAGGGACAGAGGACGAATATATCATCATTGCCACGACCCGCCCGGAAACTATCTTGGGTGATAGCGCCGTGTGCGTGAATCCCAATGACGAGCGTTTCCGTCATCTGGCCGGCAAGAAATGTATTGTCCCCTTGGTAAACCGGGTGATCCCGATTATTCAGGACGAATACGTAGATATGGAATTCGGTACCGGAGCATTAAAAATCACCCCGGCTCACGACATCAATGACTACGAAATCGGTTATAAACACCATCTTGAAACCATCGATATTTTCAATGACGATGGTACATTAAACGAGAATGCCCAGCTGTTCGTGGGTAAAGATCGTTTTGTTGTGCGTCAAGAAATCATTCCCGAACTGGAAAAAGCGGGTAACCTTGTAAAGATAGAAGACTACAATAATAAGGTAGGATATTCCGAGCGGACTAACGTGGTTATCGAACCCAAACTATCCATGCAATGGTTCTTAAAAATGAAGGAACTAGCCAAACCGGCCTTGGATGCCGTGATGAACGACAATATTCTCCTAACCCCGGCCAAATACAAGAACACGTATCGCTATTGGATGGAGAACGTGAAAGATTGGTGTATCAGCCGCCAATTATGGTGGGGACACCAGATTCCGGTATACTACTTACCGGATAGTAACGACTATGTGGTTGCCGCAACACCCACGGAAGCCGTACAACTGGTGAAGGAGAAATTCGGCAAAGACATCCCGGCTAACCAATTACGTCAAGATGAAGATTGTTTGGACACTTGGTTCTCTTCTTGGCTGTGGCCTATCTCCGTGTTCAACGGCATTTTGGAACCGGACAATGAAGATATTAACTATTACTACCCGACAAATGACCTAGTTTCCGGACCTGATATTCTGTTCTTCTGGATGGCAAGAATGATCATGGCCGGTTATGAATATCGCCACGAGAAACCGTTCTCGAACCTGTACCTCACGGGAATCGTTCGAGATAAACTGCATCGCAAGATGTCCAAATCTCTTGGTAACTCTCCGGACCCGATTGACCTGATTAACCAATATGGGGCTGACGGTGTACGGGTTGGTATGTTATTGTGCGCACCCGCCGGGGGAGACCTTCTTTTTGATGAAAGTCTTCCGGAACAAGGACGTAATTTCACGACTAAAATATGGAATGCATTCCGCCTAGTCAGCAACTGGAAAGTCGCAGACCTAGAACAACCCTTGCATTCTAAATTAGCTCTTGAATGGTTCGAACAATACTTGAACAAGTGCAAAGAAACCTTGAACACCCAATTCGAGCAATACCGGATCTCCGAGGCTCTTATGACCGTGTACACCGGATTCCGCGACGAGTTCTCTTCTTGGTTACTGGAAATCATCAAACCGGGATTCGAGCAACCGATTGACCGGATCACTTATAATAAGACCATTTACCTCTTCGAGGAAATGTTACAACTACTTCACCCGTTCATGCCGTTCATCACGGAAGAGATCTGGCAGAACTTAAGAGAGCGGAAAGACGGAGAAAGTATCATGGTTTCCGTGATGCCAATCCCCGGAAAATACGACGAAAACTTCTTGAATACCTTTGAAAACACGAAAGAAGTGATCGCCGGAATCCGCACGATTCGCAAGCAAAACAACATTGCCTTTAAGGATGCGATTTCTTTAAGAGTGAAAAGTAATGACCGCTACCCGCTACAATTCGAGAGTATTATCTGTAAAATGGGTAATATCCAAGATGTAGAAATGGTCAACGACACGGTAAAAGGAGCATGGAGCTTTATCTGCGACACGGTTGAATACTTCATCCCCGCTGTCGGAGAGGTCAACACAGAAGAAGTCAGAGCCAAACTGCAAGCTGATCTAGCTTACGCCCAAGGCTTCTTGGCATCCGTGATGAAAAAACTCTCGAACGAGAAGTTTGTCAGTGGAGCCCCGGCACAAGTTGTCGAGAACGAACGTAAGAAACAAGCTGATGCCGAAGCAAAAATCAAAGCCATTGAACAACAATTGGCAGAATTGAACTAAGGTATCATTCAAACATAATTCAAGCAGTCCGACAGCGGACTGCTTGTTTATAAAAAACATTGCCATGAGACCATTGATACTTTTACTATTCATCTTGAACACAGCCCTAATTATTTCATGTAACTCAAATCGGAATCGCTCGGGAAATAAACAAAAACCGGAACAATCCTTTCTGTTACACGGCCCAATACAAGAAAGCACGGCACCTAAAAATCTCACGGCATATTTCGATTCCTTACAACAACAAGGTTTCTTCATTCCCTATCACACAGATTCCACCGAGCAGCAAAAAGTCATACACACGGTAGCACTCCTACAAAAATACCAAATAGGAGAACGTAAATACTACCCGGCAGAAGAGGTTCAAGCAGCCTTGGAACTCATGCGACATGAATTAGGCTACCGCCAGAACCATCGGGGTGAAGAGCTGACAACCGAAGAAACAGGCTTCTTCTTCCGTTTTCTCGAACAAGCAGCCCGTCTATGTCCGGATGTACATTTATTAGCTGACGTAGCCTCTGCAGACCACAAAGTCGGAGTCATAAATTTTCAAGAATGGTCATACAACCCCTTGTATTCATTCCTCCTTTACGAGAACGGTAAAGGAGGTTGGAACACCGTAGCCATTGATACCACCGGATACGTAAAGATCGAGAAGATATTCACCTTACAAAAGGACGGACAAACCTACTATCTTCTTTCCAACAACTTCCAACTACTCGGCTTTTCACAATTCATTTTTATGATTGAAAACGGGATCGCCTCATTATTCCAAGGCAAACAATATGAGGAATCTATAAACCAATGGTGTGAATTCTACCCGGAAGACGCAACCATCATCTTCAATCCTCAAAAGATATGTTGGAACTTCTGCCATAAAGTCGGAGAACATTACCAGCAAATCGAAGGTACAAAAACGCTTTATTTAGAACTTGCTAAAGAACAGTCATATTTTCATGTAGAATAGTTTAATTATTAATTTTCCGTTTTTTTAAAAGTGATCCCAAAGGCATTAATATCGGCATAAAGAATACCAAAGCTATAATCGAAAATAATAGCCCACCGATTGTACCGATCGCAAATGAAAACCAAAACTCTTCTGCTTTCGGCCCATCAATCAAAAATGGGACCAAGCCAAGTACCGTTGAAAACTATCACTTTGTCCGGGAGCAAAGATAGTTCAAGTAATGATATGAAGCAGAGTATTCACAACAAGCAAACAATAAAACATTGCGATATCAAACTCACATTATATTTTAGCACTTTAAATAACATGAGTTCGATATAAGAATAAATTTATATCTCTGAATAATAAAAAATAGACTTATTAAACGGCCCACTATTCACGCTCCAGTTCCGCCTTGATCTCATTTATCACGCTTTGAGGCCGCAACGGATATTCCAATACCCTACTCGTCACGTTCCCGGCCTTATCTATAATTTTATACGTTGGGTATCCGCGTACCTTCATCTTCTCGATGATCATCTGCTGTTGTAGAGGTGGTAAATTATAATGCACAATATTTTTTCCCGTAAGATCAAATTCTTTGATAACATTTTTCCACGCCTCTTCCGGTGAGCTATAAGCAAAATACATAAATACCACTTTCTCGTTCTCGAACACCTTCTCAATGTCACCCATCAACGCCAACATATTCTTACAAGGTTCACACCACGATCCCCAGAAATCGAACAAAATCACATTTCCTCGATAAGGTTCAATCAACGCCTGCCAAAGAGAATCGGCATTCGAAATATGACTAAATTGCCCAACATCAATCAGACTCGCCTCGTAAGCTAATTTCTTACTAGCAATCTTCTGGTAAACAGCACTAGTCTCCTTCACCTTCCGGTTCAATATAGGATTCGAAATTCTAGCATCTGCCAATTTCATCATTCCCGGTAACAATGGCTTATGATCATACTCCATTCCTGTCATAAACAATTGTGCATAGCAAAGTTCTTTCAATAAAGGATCGGGTACCAGCGTGTCATAGAGTAACAACTCGTATTCCCGGGTGATAACTTCCTCCTGTTCCCGCACTTCCGGCATGGAGCGATAGGCATTCAATTTACCATAAAGCATAGAATTACCCGCTACTACCGCCTGAAACGCATTTGTATCCGTAGTTTGCTGCCGACTTAAGTCCAAAATTTTTCGGTTGATATTTTCACAAGTTGCTATATCTTCTGTTGTCAATTCCTCAAACCTTCCGCCCTCCTTCAATCTTCTTAACGCCTCATAAAAACGATCATCGGGGATATAAGCCATCCCCATCCCCTCAACATACCTAAACTTCTGCTGATCCACGTAACCGGTATAATCTCGCAAAAATGTTGAGTAACGTTGAGTTATAAAATAACATAAAGGTTCATTTACCGAAAAATGAGCGTTCACATACTCCATGTATTCAGGCTCAAACTGTTGTCGCCTACCTAGATTAAACCGATTTTGCATCAACGTCGCCGCAAAATAGTATTTCCATTCATTTTCTATCGCCTCCCTGCATCTCTTTGAAAGATTCGGATATTTCCCACAAATAGAATCGAAACATGCCACCGACTTCAAATAATCTGCCTCAGCCAAGCGCAAGAACTCCATATCCGAACGGGCAATTTCCCTCAACTCGTACATATCTCTCATCCATAACGGATAAGGGAAACACGTGTACTCCTGATGAAAACGAGCATTCTTCCCCATGAATAACACATCCTTTTTCCCGTTAATCATCTCTTCCTTCGACACATTCGGAACCGTTTTCCAGTCCGAAGCATCCGCATATAACAAAACCGTCTCCCCCGGCTCAACAATAATATTTTTCCACATCCGTCCCCATGCCAACACAACTCGCTGAGGCGCACTCACGGTAAAACGAAGTGTAAATCGCCCGGAAGAATCGATTGGAGCAACGATTTCTCCTCCATCCTCTTCCAACAATTCATCATAGCTACAAGTAAACGTGTACTTCCGCAACGCCGGATGTGTCACCTTATCAAGATTACGAATATAACCGCGTATCGTGACAGTATCAGTAATCACGAGAGGTTTTGAAAAGGAAACAGTATCAACTCCTACCCATGCGACAAAATTTTTACCATTACACGGCCGAAATTCTTCTGCTTTTACACCATCACGTGCTATAAAAATATTCCCGTTCTTCCCCTGCTTAATCTTGAGTGCTATCGCCTGATCGCCATTTTCCAGTACAACCTCCATCCGTTTTTTTCCGCATTCCACTCGTTTATATTTCCAGAAATCAGAACATGCAACAGCCCCATCTTCATAAAAACCATACTCCCAAGCTCCCGTTCCGGAATTCGCCCAGTTACCCCAAAAATTACTGTTTACAACTTCTTGCCCCACAACTACCGAGGGAATCACAAACAGCACAAGAAAGACCAGTTTTAAATAATTCATACATTACATTTTTGTTGTTCCTTCACTCGAAATCATCCGAGTGAAGGCTATAAAGGTAACAAATATATCTTTACCTTCGTTTGGGTTTCACTTTTAAATCCGGGTGACGCATATCATACACCTTTTTCCCGTATTCCGGAGTGGCAACCAAATCGGCAGGGATTTGCTTTCCTTCTTCCAAAGCTCGTTTCAACAGGTATTCCAAACCCTGCACGTAATAAAAATGAGGCATGGCATCATCCCGATCATACATATTATAAGCGACATATCTCAATCCTCGAACTTTGTTTACCAACGTTTCATAAGGCAATTCTTTATCTGTATATTCCGGGGATACTCGCACATAAAATGCAAGTAATTTCACGAACTTATGCTGGTCGATCGACGGATCTGCTTTCAAACGCTCGACTTCGGCAAATGCCTCATCATACTTTTTCTGATTAAAAAGATCGGTCATCACACGCATCTTGATATTAAAATCTTTTCCCTCGAAATCACATAACTCCTTTATAAACTGAACCGGGGCATAAGAGGTCGCCTCCATCAATTTCGTATCTACTTCCTTTTTACCGAATAATTCCGTGAATTGCGAATAATTATCAGAAACTTCCTTCACGTAAGGATTTTGATACCCGGTGATACATTTACAATACAACTTCCACACATCAGGCTCTGTTAATTTTGCCCCTTTAGAAATCAACTCATCAAAATATTTCTGAACCTCCCGACTTCCAGAAGACTTTTTATAACGGATATAATCTTTCAGAAAATCCAAATCATATTTTCCCTCAGCATACTTCTTATCCATGTACACAGAGCCTAATTTCGGGTTAATTCCCCCTTGAGCATCATAAAGAAAATCCTCTACCGGTTTGTTACTTCCACTCCGATGTACTATCTCTTGATTCTTCGGGTTTACAAAAATATAAGTCGGGTAAGAATTTACACCATAGCGTTTTGCCAGCTCCCGTCCCTCTCCTTTTTCAGCATCAATCTTCAGACAAACAAAGTTCTTATTATACACATCGCCTACCTGCGGAAGTACAAATACGGTCAACGACATGTTCAAGCACGGACCACACCATTCCGTGTAAAAGTCCACAAAAATCTTCTTTTTCTCTTTTTTCGCTAAAGCAATAGCCTCATCCCACGTTCCATGAAAAAAGCGAATTCCGCTTTCCTGCGCAGTAACAGGAAGCAGAATCGCTAAAAATAATAAATTCAGTATTATTTTTTTCATCTTTCAATTCTATTTTATGATTACCTTTTTAAATGCACGTGCTCTATAATAAGAAGTATTCTCTCTAACCTGCGTTACTTCCATATTGCTAGTGAAATTCATCATGTGGAAGCATTTTGTACCACTCGCATCAGTTACCGTTGATGAAAGATATGCATCCAATTTATTGGTATTCACCACACTTTCTCCTCCAATCTCTTGCAACTTCTCATTTATCAACGTCAACTTGCCACTGATTGCCTGCAATTCATTGAAAGCGGGAAGATACCAACCGCCTACCCCTTTATACTCGTATTGGGCAGCCCAGATCAATCCGCTCTGGATATTGTTCAAAGGTTTTGACAGGGTGGCATTTTGCTGCACGTGTAACAACGTGTTATTTTCTCCATCATCATAATCCGGAGTAATAAAATTCGTACCGAAATCACCAAAATTAATCGTTTGATAACTTCCTTGTGTGGTAACTTCCTGTAAATTGATAATTTTTGCTTCCCGGATATTCTTATTATTCACCCAACAAACCACACCTACGGGTTCAAATTTCTCGTTATAATAAATATCCCCCACTTCAAAATAGGTCTTCGGGGCGTTCAGATAGAACGGGATTTCACAACTTGCTGTTGCTTGATTACTCGTAACTGTGAAGGTGATCGTTCCTTCACGTTCAATATTCCCGAAATAATCAAGAGGGGCCGTCAACGTTAATTTCTTCCCTTCAATTCTAGGATTCCAACTTTGAGGGGCATCTATCGAAATTTCAGCACCTTCGCTGTAATTGAATGAGATTTCGAAAGTCTGATTACATTGGGCATCTATCTCCTTAATATTGGTTGACACAAATAAATTTGCGGGATTATAGTTCAAGGGGTGACTATTCATAAATTCCCACATATCATCCAAACATTTTCCGGCATTAATCCCGTGTCCGATACCAGCAAGCGAATAGATTTCGTAATCCGCTTTACCCCCACGCCAAGAACGAATCGTAACATCCGCATATCCTTCATACCTAGCCGTATCTATTTGCATATCAGATTCAAAATACCCACCAATCTCCCGAGCCCACTTGGTCATATTCGTGAGGACAGCACTATGCTGCACTATGTCATCTATCTCTCCGGCAAATACCCTCACGGGTACCGCACGACTCGGAAACGGCTCCACGGAAGCACTTTGTCCTGCACGAGGAGTAATCGCAGCAAACACATCCGACCTATGCAATGCCAACGTGAAAGAAAATATGGCACCACTCGACTGTCCCGTGGAATAAATCCGGTTGGGATCCACCCGCGGCTCATTGTCTTGGGTAAAATATTTCACCATGGCATCCACGAACGGAAGACTCTTCGTGTAACCATCCCCGGCCCAGTTCACCGCACCACTGGTATCGGCCTCATTGCTAATCTCTACCGATCCCGCGGGATAACAGATAACAATATTCTCCTTGATCGCCTTTTGACATAAGAAATTTGCTTCCGAAATATTAGCGAGCGGATCCGCAATTTCATCCGGTCCGTCAAACTCATAACTTCCATGGAACTCGAAAATCAAGGAAATCGGTTTATCGGGACTCAACGTCACAGGCATGAAATACTTGAATCTCCGCTCGACCAAACTATCCCCCTGCTGTACCATTAACTTCACCAAATGCATACCGGGAACAAGTTGTCCCTCGGGAAGGAGAGTATCTTTTTTCGTCGTGTCAACAGGAACCTCATCCACATTCACGTCTTCCTTATCTTGGGACAAGTAAGCACTCGTGTCGTCCGTACAGGAAAACATGGCAATAAAAGAAATCAATATAAATAAAATCCAATATTTTCTCATAACTCAAAATCTTTATAACTTAAATGTTATCTTTTAAAGTAACCCCGTCTTGTAAACACCCGTTACGCCAATACGTCTGGTATTTAATCTCCACATCCACGGGAATTCCAGCGATACCACGGGCTGATTTAGCCTCATTGTATTTGATTTGTTTATTGGAAACATCCAAATCAAAATAGAGGATATCCCCCATCAGCTCATCGGTCATGGCTTCTGCATCCGTGCCATAACGAGACACACCCAACAACAACGTTTTCTCGCTACGAGACACGCACACATCCGTGATAACGGCATTAGCATCGTAGCCGTATTGAGTCAAGTCGAACAACTTATGACTATTCCCCGGAACAACATTTCCCAACATATCACTAATCGTATAGCAATACACCGCATTCCCGACCGTGAAATACAAATGATCAACATAATTGGGGACATAGAACTTCGAGGAACTCGTGATAACTCCCCCGCTAACCTCTTTCACCAAGGCTTTCGTGCGAACCTTACCTCCAATTCCAATACCCGGACCATTTTCAAGCATCACCAAACGCGTCTGTGTGCCGTTATTCAAAATCGCCAAACAACGATTGTTCGGACTCAAATTGGTCGCACTTCCCCATATCAACTCATAACCAGCATACGTTGGAATAGGATCCACGTCTCTCCCTCCGTCACCTTCACGCATGAAACCACCGTCATAGAAAGTGAATTTCCCGTGAACCTTATCAAACATGATGAAATCTCCTTGCTTTCTCCCCATATCTCCATTAGGTCCCAGTTCACTATCAGACATATCATCCCAAAAACCGAAAGGACACAAATAACCACCATCATAACGACTCCCTATATTCGCCTTAAACGTCGCTTTAGCAGAAGTATTCGTAGCCGTGTAAACGGTAAACAACTCTCCCCCGGAAATTTCAAAAAAATACTCTCCTTTCTGGAATCCGCTTCCGTACGGATTTGTTCTCCAAAAAGAAACCGAAGAGGCCATAAATTGCGTTTGATAAATAAACCCATCCCCCTCATCTTCATCCTCCGGAGGCCAAGTAGCAATCCCCTTGTACGCCCCTGCCGTTAAATAAGGCATCACCGTATCCCTCATCATCGTGCTTTTATCCAAAAGAGAAGCCTGATCATCACACAACACCAACAAACGCCCCTGTGGACATGTCACCGGCCAACCTTGATTTGACTCCATATAAGTCAGCTGAAGTCGTTGAGGATTCATCCCCAGATTCTCTCCATAACGATCGGCATAATAATTCATAACCCAATTAGAAGGCTTGTCCAAACGTAAGTAAGAAAGCTCCGCACGTCCTTTATACTTGCTGAGCACGACAATCAAATCGGCCGCAGTAGAAGAACGGATACTCAAATTAAATGGAGTATAATATTGAACCCCCGTTTTCTTGTCCGTCACGATGTAACGACACTTTTTCTCTCCGGTAGTCAAGTTGATTCTCAAATTCAAATCTTGAGTTTCGGCAAGAATACTGCTTTGGATTTCCCACGCATACGTGAATCGAGAAGTATCGCTGTATTGCGTGCCCTGCAAAACGGGTACTATTTTTAAACTATCGTCCACATCCCGCACGTAATCACGTTCAATTCCCTCCACGTGCAACTCGTTAATATCCCGGTAACTATAATTTCCAAGATCATCATAACAAGCGGTTACTGCCAAACCGCCCAACAACATACTGAATAATGATGCGTGTACTTTTTTCATATTCGTCATTTTTCAATGTTTACTATTCTATAGGTTCCAAACCATTCATGGTAACTCGCATTCCCGTAACATCATCAATCACGACCGTATTTCTCAAATATCGATCCATACTATTAACGTAAGATTTAATTTCAGGAGAATTACGATCATAAGGAATACTTCCGTACGTAGCTAATTCCTCATCTCCAATCTCTTCGATAAGAAACTTCCATTTTTTCGGGTGGTAAAAACCAAATGAACCGGACAGACTCCCTTGCCACCACGTCGGCTCTGCCATAAAATCGTTAAAAACAATCTTTCGTTGAATCCCACCGTCCAATCCTAAAGCAAAATCATCCGTGGCCTCCAATTTCAACTCCAACCGTATATTCTCTCCTTCAGCATAATCCTTAGACAACGCCTCCCGAAGGACCACAATATACAACGTGTCCGTCAACTCGTTGGCACGGAACGTCTGCAGGCTATTAAAAGCCAAATAGTGTACGCCTTCTACAGCCGTGGTGGAATCAGCAACAATCGACACTTTATAGGTTCTATCTCTATCGGAACCATTTCCCAAATATTCTACGGGTAATTTCAACGTATCCTCTCTTACTTCGCTGGGTATAAGCCCGAAAGAAAATAACGTCGAATCGCTATAATTACGATTTCCATTCCAGTCAACGGTATAATGTTGAAACTGTATTCTATCCTTTCCTTGATAAGGATAATCAATATCTTGATCGCAACTCCATAATAGTGCGACACAACTCAATAAGAAATAATATGATAACCTATTCATTTTCATCTATATTTTAACGTTCATTCCGATTCCCTGATTCTATTTCCGCATCCGGTAAAGGGAATACGAAAATATCATCACTCGCCTCGATAGTTCCCGTGAGTCCTCCCGACAAATTCAATCTGTTGCGCTTATGCGCAAACCACATTTGCCCTTCTCCAATGTATTCGCGTCTCATCTCCTTAAATATATCTTCTCTCGATAAGTACATCCAATCGCCTGCTCCCTCTTGATTTCCCCTGATTCGATGCCTACGCAACATATTCACGTAACGTCTGGCCTCATCCGGATCCGTGTCGTAAGTACACTCGGCAATCAACAAATACATCTCGGAAAGCTTGATCAAGGGCACTTTCGTCGTAAATATACTGTTACTGTCGGGAACATATTTGATGAAATCAAAATCGACATACCATTTGGAGTAACGGAAATCATCCTGGTTCCCATCATATAAATTATAAGATCCCTCCATACGTAAAGCTGTTGTACCTCCGGAAGTTTCCTTAAAAATCGATTTCGTGTAGGTGCTTAACTCTTTATTACGAAGCGAAAAAATATGCTCGTCAGAGAACAACAAATCGACCATATTCTCACTCTGGTCAATACTCGTGGCCTCCAATAGACGGAACTTTCCACTATCAATCACCTCTTTGGCCTTGCTGACAGCAGCAACATATTCTCCGCGAGCCTGATAAGCGCGAGCCAACATGGCTTTCACCGAATACAAATTCATGCGAGCCACGTATTTATCCATCTCGTCTTTCGCAGCCTTATCCACCACATCACCTGCCGACGTTGAAGTTCTGATCATATAGGGAACGACATTCTGTATCGGATCGTTTTGCAAGCATTTTTCTGCTTCCAACAAATCGTTAATCACCAATTGCACCACCTCTTTCGTCGAATACATCGGGGGCAAAGAAACGCCAAACTCTTTATTATACGGGATTCCTTCCGCATTCTGCGCCCACTTCACATCAGGAGCGAACAAACGATAGAGATCGAAATGCAAGAAAGCCCTTAAAGCCAACGCCTCGCCACGAATTTGATTACGATCTGACTCGCTCAACACTCCCGCATTTTTATCTGCCCACTCCAATATACAGTTGGCTTGCGAAATACAAGAATACAAATTATTCCACATCCCACTGATAATCGAACGACATCCGCTATTCTCGTAATCATAGTCTTCCCAATACTCGTAAGTTGAATTGGAATTGTAATATTGAGCCAAGACATCAACATACTCCATGGTCAACCGTCCTCCGTACATACTAGACTTTGACATGCTACTGTAAACACCGGCAAGAGCTTCTTTAAAACCTTCTGCCGTATTGAATAATTTATCGTCATCCACTTTGTTGTCCAATTCCACATCCAACCAATCATTGCAGGAGGTCAGCGAAAACAACAATCCGATGAAAATATATAATATTCTCTTCATACCAATTGATTTTAAAATGTTAAGTTAAATCCTAAAGAAACAGTCCGTGCGAACGGGTAAGAAGTTCCTCTCTCCTCCTTTATCGTGGATATACGGAATACATCCGTCATGGAGAAGGTAAATTTACACCGTTCGATGAAAGTCTTTTTCAGCATGTCTCTCGGAATATCATACGTCAACGAAAGACTCGATAACTTCAAGAAGTTGCTCTTTTGCACCAAACGCGTAGACTGATAAACCGGGGTCTGGTCATCAATACGACGGAACATTGCCTTATCACCCGGTTTTTTCCAACGATCGTACAATACGCGGCGGTCCGCATTTTTCTTGGGATCAGCCCCCTCCACCTTCGTGGCAAGTGTTTGATTGAATTGTTTCGCTCCCATCTCGTAGCCGAAATTCATGTAGAGATTAAGACCTTTCCACGTCAAGTTACTATTAAAAAAACCTTGCAGCTTCGGGTTTGTATTTCCCACCTCCACTTTATCATTCGGATCATATTCAAAAGTCAAAGAACCATCACGTTTGATGTACACCTCGTTACCGGTTGCCGGATCGATACCCATAGAGCGCACCAACATCAACGCAGTTTGAGAACGTCCCACTTCATACATCCGGAACACCTCGCTACCCCCCTTGTTATTTTCTATATCCATCGCCTCCTGATTCATCGCCTTCATCGCATTGGAAAGTTTCCGAATCTTGTTCTCCTCGTGAGCCGCACTCAACGTAACGTTCCAACTCAAATCGTTTTGTCTATCGTTAATCAAATTCAACCGCAAACGAGCTTCAAATCCTTTGTTATCCAAAGAACCCATGTTTTCCGTATAAGATGTGAATCCGGTTGAAGGAGCCACGTCGATATTAAGCAAAAGATTCTCTGTTCGTTCCAAATAAGCATCAAAATTCAAGGTGATGATATTTCTCCACACGCTCATGTCTAAACCGACATTATATTTCAACACATTTTGCCATTTCAATGCCGGATTACCGTAAGCATTAACAACAGCACCATAGATTCCGTTATACTCGTTATCACTATTATACGTGAATCGAGTTAAGGCTTGATCGGCAGAGAAATTGGTGGAACCCGTACTTCCTACAGAGGCACGCAGTTTCGTGTAACCGCTCCCCGTCCAGAAATTCTCTTGATTAATATTCCATGCCGCACCGACAGACCAGAAAGGAGCAAAACGAGATTTACGTCCGAAACGACTGGAACCGTCAGTTCGATACGTCACATCAAGAATGTAACGATTATCCCAGTTCATATTGGCATTCCCAAAAAAGCCTACCAACCTCGACTTATCAAAATACCCGGTCGGTTTTGAATTTTTCTGGAATTGCAAAGCGTACGACGGATAAATCAACTTGTCGTTCAAGAAACCGGTCGCCACATACCCGTCATCCGTAGATTTTGAAGTCTGCAATTCCGTTCCAAGACCAAGACTGAAATAAAGTTTATCAAAAAAATTGTTATTATAGTTTACCGTAAGACTACCCTCCAAATCAACACTATTACCATTGCTTATCGTATAACTTCCTTTTTCTGACGCATCCGTTTTCCCCTCGAACTCAACAGATTCCGGTGACAAGTAAGCCTCATCACGATCCGTTTGTTTCGTAATGGCAATATTTCCCCGGAACATCAAGTGAGAGTTTGCCCACCACTGCAATTGAAAGTTATCGCGGATTTGGGTGTACTTCTCATAAGAGAAATTAGGTAACAACGAATTCACTAAAACGTTACGCACGACCGTCCCGTTCGCATCAAATTCCCGAATCATCTCTCCCGTTTCGGCATCGTAAATACGCTCATACGGGTTCATTTGAGCGTATTGATAAAACGCCCCGTAAGGAGAATTCGTCGCTTTCACATCATCAATAATCACATCATTCCGCGCAATCAATTTACCAGCGATGTCATAACTAAAATAAACGCTAATGCCATATTTCTCGCGTCCTGATTTTTTCATCACACCCTTGTCATTATCATATTTCAAGTTGACCCCGTAACGGAAATGCTCGTCACCCCCCTCCAAGAATGCACTGTATCGCTGATTCACTGAAGTTCTCAACGGTTGTGACAACCAATACGTGTTGACACCCCGTTCGATTTCCATCAAAACATCATTATACATGATATCTTTCTGTGCTTGCCCATCATAACTGTTAGCCTTATACACGCCTGCAAGACGCTCGTACTCCAGTTTCTCGCGAGCTTCCATCAAATTATACGAGCGAAGATCCGGAATCGAGATATTGAAATTACCGTTCAACGTCACCTTGATTTCCCCGGCTTGCGGACGAACCGTCGTGATCAAAATAACCCCATTCGCACCCCGAGATCCATACAACGATGTTGCGGAAGCATCTTTCAAAATAGAAAATGCCGCAATACGGTTCATATCCATATCATACACTGTTTGGGCCGACACCTCGATTCCGTCCATAATATAAAGCGGGGCATTGGGATCCGTCCGGGAATCGTCCGCTTCACTACGTAAATCGAATCCTTTCTGACCGCGCACTGTAATTTCTGGCATACGGTTCGGGTCACTACCGAACTCATTATTTTCCAACGTACGAACACCCGGGTCGAAAGCTGAAATCGCCTGCAACAAGTTCAAAGAACCTACCTTACGAAGTTCCTCTCCTTCCACAACAACCTCCGAACCGGTTTGACTCACCTTCTTACGTTGGAAATACCCCGTGATTACGACGTCTTCCAACGCTTTCGTTTCCTCTTTCATCACCACGTCTATTTCCTTTTGGTTGGTATACGCCACTTCTTGCGTTTCCATCCCGACAAAAGAGAAGACCAGCGATACGTTCTTCTGATCAACCCACGACAACTCGTACTTTCCGTTCACGTCAGTCGAGGTTCCAATCGTGTTCGCCGTAGCACCCGGGATCTTCACTACCACGGTTACCCCGGGTAGAGGGCTTTTGGTTTCATCCGTCACCCGTCCTTTCACAGTCACTTTTTTTACAGGATCAGCGGCAATCGCCCGTTGTTTATCGACAACCACCAAGATCACCTCTCCCTCGAAAGTACACTTTAAAGAAGTCTTCGCAAAAACCTCTTCCAGCACCTTCTCTACGGCTTCACTTTCGGCTTTCACGTCAAAACGTGAAATACTCGCCACATCCTTGTCGTTGTAAACGAAACGCAACCCCGTCTGTTTCCAAATCTCTTGGAACAACGTACTCATGTCGCATTGTCGCAAATCCAACGTAACGACCTGCTTTTGTGAAAAACCACTAGCCGTGGCCCCAAACACGAAAACAAGCATACAAATCGTAAACACTCTCATGATTTTAAAAATTTGAGAAAATTTCACCCTAGATAAGGCATAAAGTCCTTTCCATTCCATAAATTTGTATTTGAACAATTAAACATTGAATAGACCCGGTATTTCCGGCCATCTATTCTTTTTACCAATTCAAGAGATGGAGATGTGCCACCATCTTCATCTTTTTTACATACACACTATTAATAATTACACATTATTTACAACTGATCACGACACTTTTTCCTTCTACCTGAAAACGAGCATCGGAAATCTTCTCAAAAAGAGTGAATAATTGATTCACATCCCCGTATCGGAATAAATTGCCGGACAAACGGATACCCCTCAACTCGTCATTCGTGTAGAACACATCCAGATTATACCAGATACTCAATTTGTCCATAATATCTTCCAGGGATTCACTTCTAAATATAAAATTCCCGTCTTTCCATGCCACATGAGGTAAAACATCCACTTCCGTCATGTACAGGTTACCATCTGTTTCCCGGTACTCACCCATCTGTCGGGGATGCAGATCGATCTCTCCCATTCTTCCTCGTAAATTTACACGTCCTTCCACCAACACGGTTTTCACGATACCTGCGGTATAAGCATTAACATTAAACTGGGTTCCCAAAACACTTATATCCAAATCGTTTACCTTGACAACGAACGGATGTTCCGGGTCTCCGACCACATCAAAATACGCCTCTCCTGCCAAGATAACTTCACGTTTCTTTCCCGTAAAATTGACCGGATAACGCAACTCGCTGAACGAATTCAACCACACCTTTGTCCCGTCACTCAATGTCAATTTAAACTCTCCCCCTTTAGGCACGACCACCCGATTATACAATACTTCCGAGCTACTTTCCCCCGCCGTAACATTATAAGTCATTCCCGCAACCGAATCAACATTGATACAAGTCCCATCTGCCTCCTTCAATTCTTGGGCATCCTTATCCACGCTCACAACCTGTCCGGATGCCATGTAAAGTATAGCCTGCGACTTCCCCGGCTGTATACCCTCCTGAACAAGTCGCATTTCCGGTTCCCCATCCCAGTATCGGAAAGCACCTCCCACGGCCAACAAGATAATAGCACAAGCGACACTCCTGTAAAAAACTCTCCGAAAATGTTGTTTCCGACGTAGCCGATCAAATTGAATAAAGTTCCCTTCGACCTTTTTCGATCTCTCCATCCAGCGCAACTCCAAATGAGTTTTTTGATAGGCCTGATAGTACTGACGATTTTCCTCGTTTGCCACAATCCACTCTTCCACTTTCTTCCGGTCCTCCGAGTCAAGTTCATTCAGTAAATAGCGCAATAAAAATGAATCCACATCCTCTTCAAATATCATAATTCGATCGATTAATGACATTTAGTAAAAGAGACTTGTTTAAAACTAAAGAAACTTGATTACTAAGTAGTAAGTATCATGCAAAAGACGAAAAATGCAAATAATTAAGAGTATTATTAAACGATCGTTAAATAATACACGATCCATATTCTATATATAATACAGATTCAAAAGGAAAGTCATTGAATGGGAAACATTATTTAACACATTAAAATAAGGTGCCATTCACGAGATCACGCTTTGGCTACTGATTTACAACAAGACAGGCACAACCAATATATTAAAATACTTTCTTCCTTACCCGTAGTCTGTCTTAACTTTTTCAAGGCATTTACCAATAAAGTATTGACCGTTGCCACAGAAATATTCAACTCTGCCGCAACATCCTTATATCGCATACCTTTCAGGTATACACATTCAATTATGTCACGACTTCGGGAAGGTAATTTTTTGACTTCACGCTCTATCCGTTGAATAACCTCTTCTTCAATATTGTCATACTCCTCCCACGGTTTTTCAAGATGGGCAAAATCACAAACATACCGTACGGGATCAACTTTCACTTTAGCATTTAACGCCAAATTACGAATAGAAACAAAAAGATAAGATCGTAACGTTGAAGGTTCCAATTTTTCTCCGATCCGTTTTTCCCACAATTTAATCAGAAAATCCTGAACCAAATCCTCCGACCGGGAAACATCGTTCAAAAAAGTATCCCCCCACACAACCAAAGGCTTATAATATTCCTCGAAAAGGAATTCCATCCC
Organism: Butyricimonas sp. RTP31003st1_G1_RTP31003_210430; assembly: GCF_040920905.1. NCBI lineage: Bacteria > Pseudomonadati > Bacteroidota > Bacteroidia > Bacteroidales > Odoribacteraceae > Butyricimonas > Butyricimonas sp. RTP31003st1_G1_RTP31003_210430. The sequence goes on from NZ_JBCOSQ010000025.1 coordinate 67,979, forward strand.
TTTCGCATCCTTATTTTTCAGCAAATCACATATCTGAACATCCTTCTGTTGCATATTTTCACGTTCACTTTGGCACAAAGGTATAAAATATTCTCTTTACATCATATCAACAAATGTAAACAAGCACGTAATAAAACATTGCAAATATCAAATCCGTATTATATTTTAGCACTTAAAATATAACCGTTCAATTATTCAGCTTATGAAAAGAACAATTTTACGCCTTACGTTCATTGTAGGGATCGTTCTGCTTTTCTTCCGATGCGCCACCGTGCCGCTTACGGGAAGACACCAACTTATCCTATTCCCGGAAGACCAAATGGTCTCCATGAGTTTAACCTCATACAGTAGCTTTTTAAAGGAAAACAAGCTATCCACCGATGCCGTCAATAAACAACGGATCAAAAATGTCGGGGCAAAGATCTCGAAAGCCGTTGAACAATATCTCGCGGCCAACGGGCTGCAAGACCAGATTGCCAATTTCCAATGGGAATTCAACCTCGTGGCCAGCAACGAACCCAACGCATGGTGTATGCCGGGAGGTAAGGTCGTTTTCTACGAGGGGATATTACCCTACTGTCAGAATGACGCGGGAATCGCTGTCGTCATGGGGCACGAGATCGCCCACGCCGTGGCTCACCACAGCAACGAGCGCATGAGCCAGCAGGCACTCATACAATACGGGCAGGCCGCTGCCACCGAAATCCTTGGTCACGATCAAAGTGACGCGAGAAAAGCCATCTTGGCTGCCGCGATAGGTATGGGAACCAACGTGGGAATCACACTCCCCTTCTCCCGTAAACACGAGTACGAGGCGGATCACTTGGGACTGATTTTCATGGCTATGGCCGGCTACGACCCGTATGAGGCTGTCGCTTTCTGGACCCGTATGGCAAACGCATCAACAGGCAAGCAGCCCGAATTCCTATCCACTCACCCTGCCGACACAAAACGGATTGCCAAACTAAAAGAGGCCATCCCGGAAGCGTTGAAATACAAGAAAAACTAGAGCAACAACAAACGGGAAACAAACCATGAATGACAAGAACAAGGCATTAATTTACCCTTTCCCGTCATTTTCAAGGAGAAAATTTCTACTTTTGTTGAATCATATCAATAAAGCATTATAGTATCATGGAAAACAAGTTAACGATATACAACACGTTAAGTCGAAAAAAAGAGTTATTTGAACCCATTAACCCGCCTTTCGTAGGATTATATGTTTGTGGACCGACCGTATACGGGGACGCTCATCTGGGCCATGCCCGTCCGGCAATCACCTTTGACTTGTTATTCCGTTATCTTAAATTCATGGGATACCGGGTAAGATACGTCCGCAACATCACTGACGTGGGGCACCTCGTGAATGATGCGGATGAGGGAGAAGACAAGATCGCCAAGAAAGCCAAACTGGAACAATTGGAACCGATGGAAGTGGTACAATTCTACTCGAACCGTTACCACAAAAACATGGAGCAACTGAACACGCTGCCCCCCAGCATCGAGCCACACGCATCTGGTCACATTATCGAACAACAGGAATTAATCAAGCAGATCATCGAAAACGGTTTTGCCTACGAAAGCGAGGGAAATATCTATTTCGACGTGGAACGCTATAACCAAAAATATCACTATGGTAAACTATCCGGTCGTAAAATCGATGAATTGTTTGCCAACACGAGAGAACTGAGCGGACAACAGGAAAAACGTAACCCGTTTGATTTCGCTTTGTGGAAAAAGGCCTCCCCGGAACATATCATGCGTTGGCCCTCACCTTGGGGTGTAGGATTCCCGGGCTGGCACCTTGAATGTTCCTGCATGAGTCAGAA
>NZ_JBCOSQ010000026.1:0-10101 GCF_040920905.1 Butyricimonas sp. RTP31003st1_G1_RTP31003_210430
GAGTAATAGTCGGGCTTTGTTGGGGCTACTGGACGATGTGCTTGATTTGTCCCGTTTGGAGGCCGGGATGGATAAGGTATTTCTTAGTGTTTGTGATTTACATTTTTTGGTCCATTCTATGTTGGATGTCGGGCATTTAAATATGGCACAAGGTGTTGAATTGGTGAATGAAGGCCCCCGGGAAAAATTGTTGGTTATGACGGATGAGGTGAAGTTGACAAAGGTATTTATGAATTTAATCGGGAATGCCAAGAAATTTACCGTACGAGGACATATTGCCGTCGGGGCCGAGATTACCTCTGATGGTACATGGGTTGAGTGTCGGGTAGAGGATACGGGGATAGGTATTTCTCCTGAAAATCTGGAACATATTTTCGATCGGTTTTATAAGGTGAATGAGTTTAAACAAGGCACTGGGCTCGGGCTTTCCATCTGCGAGGCTATTATAGAACTTCTGGGAGGCCGGATCTGGGTGGAGTCAACTCTAGGCAAAGGAACGACGTTTTATTTTAGAATTCCTTACCGGAGGCCGGAAGAGGAGGATATATGATTAGCCCTGTGAGAATCGTGGTGGTAAGGTTGTGGTTTCGCTTTTATTTCGGCCTCATTGCCTGTCACTTTCGTATCAAAGACACTCGCTGAACGTCTTTGATACGTCTTTGATACGAGAATGATACGTCATTGATCCCTGTCTTCTACCTGAGTTCAACGGGTTTTGTTGGTGTTTTTATACTGAATTCTAGTGGACTTACTTTTAATGTTTACTTTTAAAGTGGTTAAATACAATGATTTATTATTGAAGATGAAGTGACCACTTTTTGAAGGAGAGGTGACCACTTTGGTGACCAGTTGATAGCAAATGAAGTGTAAATGATGGCAAATATGATATTTTAATACCTTGTTTGCCTGGATATGTTTATGATTTTGGATAAAGTAGCTAAGTTGTTTTAAAACAACTGTTTATTTAATAGAGGGTTTGAGTTTTTGTATGAAAATCGAAAGTTACGGGTATGAAAAAAGCCAGTATTTCTACTGGCTTTCAGCTTCTTAGCTCCTCAGGTAGGACTTGAACCTACGACCTACGGATTAACAGTCCGCCGCTCTAACCAACTGAGCTACTAAGGAATTTTCTCAAAAGCGATGCAAATATAGGGGTTTTGTTGAATCCTGCAAAATAAAAAAGGGGAAAAAACAAGTTGATTAGCTAAAAAAAATATAGTAGTAGACGGGAGTTTTGAGAATCAATGAATTGTATTTCGTGGCGTAAAAGGAGAATAGCGTATTTTGTTTTTGGAGAGATGTGAAAAGTGTTGAGTTTTTTAATATATTTGTAAAACATAGAAACGGAAGTGATGGTAGATATAGAATCAAATATACTTCAAAATTTGAACAAGGGTAAAGAAAGTGCGCTGAAAGAGGTTTACCGTTTGTTCTTTCATGCATTATGTGCGTTTGGAACCCGTTTCGTGAAAGATGATGCGGTGGTGGCTGATATAGTGCAGGAGGTATTTATAAAAGTGTGGGCTAGGAGGGCGGATTTTCAGGCTATTTATTCATTGCGTTCGTTCATGTATCTTTCTGTTCGCAATGCTTGTTTGAATTATAATCGGGATCGTGCGAGGGAGAGGAAAATTTCTTTTAATGATGCGGAGTCGGAAAAGTTTGCGGAGGAGCGGGAGGACGTTTTTATGATAGAGGAGGACGTGCATCGTCAGATTCGTAACGAAGTGGAGCGTCTGCCGGAGGCGATGCGGAAAGTTTTTAATTTGACATTACTGGATATGTCTATACCCGAAATTGCAGAGGCCTTGGACATTTCGGAAAATACGGTGCGCAATCAACGGGCACGGGCCAGGGAAATTTTACGGGCTAGGTTGAAAGACAAAATATTCTTTTTGTTCTTATTATGTGATATTTATTAATCACGATACTCTGAATTGTATTTTTATGGTGGGTTATGTAATTGGTTTCTTTGGCCTACCATAAGGATTTGTCGGTGTTGCAAAATAACAAAATGCTTTTTTTCTCGAAAAAAACTGCATCGGGACTAGTATGCTTTGACAATTTTCGTGTTATAACGATAAAAAGAAGTAGATTATGTCAGAAGAAAATTTAAAGATAGCGGATATTCTTTTTGCCTATATTAAAGGAACGATTTCCGAGTGCGAGCTGGAGGAGTTGACCAAATGGGTGGAGGCTGCGGAGGAGCATCGGGAATTGTTTCAGCAAATAGTGACTTCGGTATCTTATCAGGACAAGGAAGCCGTGTATCGCCGTTTTGACTCGTATTATGATTTTGACCGCTTGCGGGGAGCTATCCGGGGGAGAAAGCGGGGTATGTGGAAATATGTTGCTGCGGCTGCTGTTATTGCATTGCCTTTACTGGTCTCGCTTTTATTACAGATCAGGCAGGAGGGAATTTTCCCGGAAGAGCGTATGCGGGAAATTTCTTTACTACCGGGTAAATCAATGGCAACGTTAACCTTGTCGGACGGGAGTTCCAAGCTATTGAGCCCGGAAAATTTTGATTTGATGGATGGTTCGAAACGGATTGTAAATGATCCCGGCGGGCTGAGTTATCAAGTTGAAGATACGAGTGAGTGCATGGAGACGGCATATAACGAAATAACGGTTCCCCGGGGCGGAGAGTATAAGGTGACGTTGGATGACGGAACACGGATATGGGTGAACTCGGAAAGTTACATCCGTTTCCCGGTTGTATTTCATGGTGATGAGCGTCGGATTTGGGTTTCCGGGGAGGTTTTCTTGGAAGTTACGAAAGATTCCGAACGTCCGTTTGTTGTAAACACGGAAAAGTTGGATATCAAAGTTTTGGGAACGCAATTTAATGTCCGGGCTTATCCGGATGAGAAATGTATTCAGACGACTCTTGTGGAGGGATGCGTACGGGTGGATAACTCATTGGGGAAAGTGGCAGTGTTGGCTCCTTCCGAACAATTGTTGTATAATGCCCAGAATGGAAAACATGAGGTACGGGAGGTTGATACCGAATTGTATGTATCTTGGAAAGATGGGGTCTACGTGTTTGTTTCTCAACGATTGGAGGATATTATGTTGCTAATATCGAAATGGTATGATGTTGATGTATTTTACCAGAATTCCACCGTAAAAGATATTATATTTTCAGGACGCTTAAAACGTTACGAGAATGCGGAAACTTTGTTAAAAGTGTTCGAACGCTTGGGGGGAGTGAGATTCTCCATTCAAGGTAAGACCGTTATTGTCGAAGACGAGTAAAAAGTGAATGGAAAGAAGGTGCAACTGCTTTCCATTCATGTACGAACCTCGACCGGGTGCAACCGGACGAGTATTGTTTAATCATATAATAGTACAAATGTATGAAAAAAATTCGAGGATGTTATCCCCGTTCGTCGGGGGTGCGAAAAATCTTATTGACTATGCGTTTTCTAGCTCTTTTTCTTTTTTGTACGGCTATGCATTTATCTGCATCAGTACATTCGCAGAATGTCGTGTTTAGTTTTAACTTGAAAAATGCCACGTTTGAGGATCTCATGAAGGAGATTCGTCAACACAGCGACTATTATTTTATCTATAAGGATAGCGAGGTGGCTCAGGTGACAAAACTAAATAAACGGTTTAAATCCGTGAGTATCGACGAAGTTCTTGAAGAATGTCTGAAAGGAACCGGTTTAACTTATTCTGTCGAAGACCAGTTGATTATTATTAAAAAGAATCAAATTGTGGCCGTGCGGGATACCACTGTGAAGAACGAGGTCCGGTTGATTAAAGGAAGGGTTGTGGATGAGATGGGAAAACCGTTACCGGGTGTGACTGTCGTGATAAAGGGGACTAGTACGGGAGTGGCAACGAGTGCGGATGGCCTTTTTGGGGTAGCTTTACCTGCGGATACCGCCACGCTGGTGTTTACCTTTGTGGGGATGGAGACACGGGAGGTTAAAATATTGCCATTGAAAGTAGGGGAAGTGCGTAAAGATTTGCGCATCGTGATGAAGGAGGATAAGATCGCTTTGGAGGACGTGGTGGTGACCGGCTACGCGAATATCAAGAAATCGAGTTTCACGGGAACGGCCACGCAAGTGAAGCGGGAGGACATTTTGAAAGTGGCGGGTCGGAACGTGATCGATGCCTTGCAGGTGTTTGACCCGTCTTTGCGAATCATGAAAAATAATTTGATGGGATCGGACCCGAATACCTTGCCGGAGTTCTACGTGCGGGGGCGTTCAGGTATTACTGGGGTGAAGGAGTTGGATGCATTAGAGGCTTCTGATGTATCTCAGTTTGCGATAACCAATAACCCGAATACTCCGATATTTATTCTGGACGGGTTTGAGGTGTCCGTGGAGAAAGTGTATGACTTTGACGTGAACAGGATCAAGGATATTACGATATTGAAGGATGCTGCCGCCACGGCCATGTATGGTTCTAGGGCTTCTAACGGGGTTGTCGTGATCGAGACAGTTGCACCCCGTCCCGGGCGCTTCGTGGTGAGTTATAATGGTAATTACGAGATCACGGCTCCGGATTTAAGTAGTTACAATATGATGAATGCTCGCCAGAATCTGAACACGGAATGGGCGGCCGGAATCTATGCTAGCGATCCTGAGAAAAGTAATTATGAGCGAGATAAGGCATACCAGTATGGCATTTATTTGGATAAGAAGAATGTGATTCTGGCGGGAGGTGATTATTACTGGTTGTCACAGCCGTTAACGACGATGTTTAACCATAAGCATAGTGTTTATATCGAAGGAGGGTCTGATGCGATCCGGTTTGGTATCGAGTTGCGCTATGATAACCAGAACGGTGTGATGAAGAGATCTTTACGAGATCGTATCGGTGCCGGCCTGACACTGGAATATCGTTACAAGGGTTTCCAGATGCAAAATAAGATTTCCTATGACATCATGACTTCGAAGGCTTCGCCTTATGGTTCTTTCGGGGACTATACGAATAAGCATCCGTATGAATCGTGGAAAGACAAAAACGGAAAGTTAATCAAGAAATTGCCACAACGTAATTATGGTGAAAGTTTTATCAATCCTTTGTACGAGGCAACGTTGGGAAATTTCAACAAGAGTAATTACAAGGAGTGGACGGATAATCTCGCATTGAATTGGTACGTGAATGATTATCTATTAGTGAAGGGGCAGTTCGCGATCAGTTATAAGTTGGATAAGACCAAGGTGTTTACGGATCCGGAATCGGCCAAGTATGGAGATGGAGTGACAGCATTCTTGCGGGGAGAGTTGACAGAAGCTTCAACAACAACGACCCGGTGGAATACGAACGTGTTTGCCGCTTATAACCGATTGTTCGGGTTGCACAATCTGAATTTCTCTTTAGGATTCAACGCAACGTATTCTAATATCTCGTATTCCTATTCTCATTATCGAGGTTTTCCGGATGCTCATCGGCATTCTCCAGCGTATGCTTACGAAATCGTGACGAAACCAACGTTTACCGACAATAAGACCCGATTGTTTGGAGTGTTCTTAATGTTGAATTATAGCTATAATGATATTTACCTGGCCGATTTCTCGTTCCGTTACGATGGGTCTTCCGAGTTCGGAACGGAAAATAAATGGGCTCCTTTCTGGTCTGTCGGTGCTGGTATAAATGTGCATAATTACGATTTCTTGAAAGGGAACGAGTGGATCAACCAATTCAGGATAAAGGGAAATGTGGGACAGACCGGTAAATCGAATTTCCAGCCTTATATGGCACGAAATACTTACGAGGTGTTATTGGACGACTGGTACCAGACGGGTATCGGGGCAAATCTGATTTACATGGGGAATGATGATTTGACTTGGGAAAAGCAATTGTCGTGGAATATCGGTACGGATATAATCACGTGGAATAACCGGGTGACTTTGGGTTTTGATTATTATTATAAAAAGACCATTGATTTGGTGACAGAAGTCTCTTTGCCGACATCTTCCGGTTTCACGAAGTACACGGATAATATGGGTGAGATCCTGAATGAAGGGGTTGAACTTGATTTGAACGTGCGAGCTTATAGTGATAAGGATTGGGATGTTATCGTGTTCGGTAACTTGGCTCATAATAAGAATAAGATACTGAAGATTTCGGAGTCGTTGAAACAGTATAACGAACGGATTGACGAGTATTTCCAGAATTATTACTCGATATACGGTACGCCTTCAGAGGATTCGAAGTATGCCAAGCCGTTTATGAAATATGAAGAAGGGAGTTCCTTGACAGCGATTTATGGGATGAAATCGATGGGAATTAACCCCGCTAACGGTCAAGAGGTTTACGTGAAACGAGATGGGACCCTGACATACACGTGGGAATCGAATGAACAGCAAAAGATAGGGGATACCGAGCCGAAGATTCAAGGGGCTTTCGGGTTGAATGTCCGCTATCGGAACTTTACATTTTACACGACCTTCCTCTATGAATATGGTGGTGACGAGTATAACACGACTTTGGTGAATAACGTGGAGAATGCCAATTTGATCAAGTATAACGCTGATAAGCGAGTGAGTTCGGATCGTTGGCAGAATGTCGGGGATGTTGTTCCTCTGAAAGACATAAAAGACCGTTTGTACGTGACCCGTGCAACTTCTCGTTTTGTGCAAAAGAACAATAATGTGGTCTTTAATTCTCTTTCTGTGGGCTATGACGTTGACCCTGTATGGTTGCGGAAAATACACCTGAGTTCGTTGAGGTTACAGTTCAATATGAAGGATATTGCCACGATGTCAACGATCAAGCGGGAAATGGGGTTGAACTATCCGTTTGCCAGGACATTTACGTTTACTTTGAATGCTAGTTTCTAATACTGAAGATTATGAGAAAGTTATATTTAATATTATTGTTGCCGGTCTTTTGGCTGACATCGTGTAACAGTTTTCTAGATGTTTCGGCAGATAATGAATTGTTACAAAAAGAGATTTTTGGAGACTATAAAGGGGTGAGAATGGCGGTGAACGGGGTGTATCGAACTCTCTCATCGACGAGTTTGTACGGACAGAATCTGACGTGGGGATTTGCCAGTGCTATTGGGCATAATTATCAATCTAGTAGTCAGTACTATTTGCCTTACGGGTTGTATGAAGCGGCCTCTTTCGATTGGGAAAATGCCTCTGCTCAAAGTTTAACAGAAAGTATTTGGTCAAAGGGATATAACGTGATCGCCAGTTGTAATGATATTATCCAGCAGGTGATTGCAAAAGACACCAGCTTTTTCGGCCAGGGGAAAATGGAGAAAGATATGATCTTGGGGGAGATGTACGGAGTGCGTGCATTGGTACATTTTGATCTGTTCCGTTTGTTCTGTCCGGCTCCGGTGACAAAGCATACTGGACAGGCAATACCTTACGTGACGAAATATCCGGATTTGCAACCGGGTTATCAAAATTCTCCGGCTTTTATGGATTCTGTGATCATGGATATGACACGGGCCCAGAGTTTATTGGCAGTTGTGGATACCGTGTTTAATCGGCGACAGAATACGAGTATATATTCTAGGGTACGTAGTCTGGATCGTGGTCTGGTTGATTCTCCGGATGACTTTTTCCTGTACCGGGCAACCCGGATGAATTATTTTGCGGCAAATGCTTTACTTGCCCGGATGTATATGTATAAAGGGGATGAGGAGAAGGCCTACGAGAATGCCCGTATCGCTTACGGTTTCCATCTGAGGTGGTTCCGTTGGACGGGTAATTCTAATCAGGGAAGTGTTTCTAATATAAACTTTCTATACCCTAAACGTTATAATGAACTTTTCCTTTGTTTTTCGAATAACGATGTGGTTGATAACGTGGAAAACATATTAAAAGGTTATTCAAGTGCCTTACGGATGAAAAATATGGATGTCCTTTTTGCCGGGGATATGGATGATTATCGTTACACGGGTTTCTACAACAAGACAACCCTTGCGTATGGAGCGCAACGATATGCCACGTGGTTGAGGCTTTCGGGGGCTACTTTTAAAGAAGTATTGGATCAGTTGCCTTTGTTGCCCGTGATTCGGGCTTCGGAGATGTACCACATACAGATTGAATATTTACTGAATAAGGGGCGTAAAGGAGAGGCTATCGAATTGTTTAATTCTTTGAGAACAAGTCGTGGAGCCAAGACTAGATTGACTTCTGATATGTCACCTGACGATCTACGATTGAAATTGATGTATGATATTATCCGGGAAACGTTGACTGAGGGGCAGACATTTTTCATGTTCAAGCGTCTGAACCAGGATATTTTTAACGGTAGTGATAATATTAAGATGACCCCGGAAAAGTGGGTGATTCCTATTCCTTATAGTGAATCGGCATATCAATAATTAAAAATCGAATAGTTATGAGAAAGATATATTTGTTGTTAGGATTTATACTTGTTCTGGGGGCCTGTTTGAAGGATGATATAAAAACATACAGAGGTGATAATTATCTTCAGTTCGTGAAGGTGGTAACGGATTCATCCGTCTGTTCGTTCTTGGCTTACCCGAATGATAATGAATTGGAATTTCCCGTGGAAGTGGAGGTGATCGGTTTGCCTTCTGATAGAGAACAGGAATATAAAATCAGCGTGGATCAGGCAAAGTCAACTGCCACGACTGCTAATTACAGGTTGCCGGACAAATTCACGATGAAGCCCGGTAAAGTTCGAGACACGTGTAAAATTACGTTTGTTAAAACAGCGGAAATATCAACTGTTGCGTTACGGTTGACTTTAAAACTGGAACCTACCACTGATTTCCTGTTGGGACAAACCGAATGTCGCTCGGCAATTATCTACGTCTCTAACGTGGTGGCCAAGCCGAATTGGTGGACTGATAACGTGACGCGGAATTATCTGGGTGCGTATTCGGATAAGAAATACCGGTTGTTTATCCAAGAGACGGGTAAAGCGGATATAGATAGTGATAACATAGAAGAACTTCGTTATAACACGATCATATTCAAACATTACCTGCAAAAGAAGAAAGATGCGAACGAGATGGTTCGCGAAGACGACGGAACGGAAATGACCGTGGCATTAGTAGTCGGATAATTAAAATTGAATGTTTATGAAAAGATTTATATTGTTCTCCCTGTTCGTGAGCTTTTGGTTTAGCGCATGTTACGAGGATAAAGGTAAATACAGCCTGATTGATTATAATGATGTTACACTGGATGTCGTGACTTCTTTGACGAAAAAGACGATTATTCTGGGAGATACGGTGCGTATTGTTCCGAAGATGGCGTGGAAATATCCCGATCGGGACACGTTGGCATACGATTATCGTTGGGAGATGGGATTGGGTAATGTCGTTTCGACGGATCGGAATTTCGAGTATATTCCCGCGAGTTGCGGGCAGTTTGATGTGAATTTCTATATGACGGATCGGAGTACCGGGATCGAGTTCCATGATAGTCACACGGCGATAGAGGTGAGATCACCGTATAAGGTCGGATGGCTTATTTTGGCGGAAAAGGACAACCGGACAAGTTTGAGCTACATCCGGCGAGATAGCTGGCAGGATGAGGATAAAAAGACGCATTACGAGTGGGTGGCTTATCCGGATGTGTATGCGACATTGTACCCCGATAATCCGTTAGGTACAGGGCCGTTGAAGTTGGAAAACGTGATGACGGGAGGTGAGGCGGATGAAGTGATGGTCGTGCAGCGTACCGGAGGTTCCTATTACTTGAGCGGGATGGATTTTACGAAGGTGATGGCTCTTCACGAAGAATTTCCCGGAAGTGCATACCCTACCGGCCTTGACCCCGTGGAGGTACGTAATGGCGGATGGCAAGATTTCGTGTTAAGTGCTAATGGTGAAGTTTACTGGAGGAGGAATACAGGTTCCGAGATTCAGCACGTGACTGCTTTTATCGATATTCCGCTTTATTTTTCAGGAACGACGGATGGGGGACGAATCACTCAATTCTTTGATTTGGACACGAAGGATTGTGGTGCCGTGCTGATGTATGATGAAGGCAATAATCGTGTGGTAGGTCGATTGACCAGCTTTAATAGTAATTCGGATAGTGGACCTGTCGAGTTTGTTTATACTCCGGATGATCCGGGTGTGGTAAAACTGACGGATCTGACCGGGTATAAGATTATGCATGTGGGTGATTATGG